>WFUL01000168.1 GCA_015484985.1 Anaerolineales bacterium
GTGGCGGGTGGTCCAGGCCATGCGCGAAGCCGCCCAACGGGTGGGCGTACCCATCGTGACCGGCGACACCAAAGTGGTAGAACGGGGCAAGGGCGACGGGGTGTTCATTACCACCACGGGGGTGGGCGTGATTCCCCCGGGGATTGAAATCTCTCCCCAACGAGCCCGGCCGGGCGATGTGGTGCTCATCAACGGCGCCATCGGCATTCACGGCATTGCCATCATGGCCGTGCGTGAGGGCCTGGAATTCGAGCGCCCACTGGAAAGCGATTCCGCGCCCCTGCACGACCTGGTGGCCCGTATCCTGGAGGCGGGCGGAGAACACGTCCATGTCCTGCGGGATCCAACGCGCGGGGGCCTGGCCAGCGCGCTCCACGAAATCGCCCGCTCCGCACAGGTGGGCATCGAGCTGGAGGAAGCGGCCATCCCGGTATGGCCCGAAGTGCAGGGGGCCTGTGAACTCCTGGGATTGGACCCGCTTTACGTGGCGAATGAGGGAAAAATGCTGGCCATCATCGCACCCGAGGTAGCAGACGCCGTGCTGGACGCCATGCGGTCCCATCCTCTGGGAAGAGAAGCCGCGCGCATCGGCACGGTGGTGAAAGACCATCCCGGACAGGTCTACCTGCGCACCCGTATCGGGGGGCTCCAGGTGGTCCATATGCTCAGCGGCGAACAACTCCCGCGCATTTGTTGACGAAAAACATGAGCACAGCCAGCATCGCTTACCAAAGAAATTGTGCGGGGCTGCTTCACCGCCCCGCACAATTTCTTTCTCCCTCCCTCAGATTCCCATTCGTTGGACATCTGACAGGAACACGGTATAATAAAGACGAAAAGGTCTATCATTTGCCTTCTCGTATCACCCAGGGAGGAGAGCATGCCCTCTTCGACGGCCAACCCCAAAGCATCCCCCCCACAAATCATCATCAAAAAAACCACCCTGGATGACCTGATTCAGGCCTTGCAACGGGAAGGATATCAAGTCATCGGGCCGGTGCTCGAACAAGAGGCCATTGTCTACCGGCCCGTTACGCAACTGAAGGACCTGGCCCTGGGGTGGATTGACGTGCAGGAAGCCGGTTCCTACCGGCTGGAGCGCGACGAAGCCCAACGGTTCTTTGCTTTTACCGTTGGTCCGCAATCCTGGAAGGCCTACCTCTTCCCACCCCGGGAAGAGATCTGGAAGGCGCGGCGCGAAAACGGCCGGATCCTCATGGAGGAGCCCGAGACGCCCCCTCGCCTAGCCTTTTTGGGCGTACGGGCCTGCGAACTGGCGGCCATCCACGTACAGGACCGCATCTTTCTCCAGGGACCCTATGTACAACCGCGTTATGCCCGTCGCCGTGAGGCCGTTTTCATCATTGCAGTCCAATGTACACGGGCAGGGAATACCTGCTTCTGCGTTTCCATGGGTACCGGTCCCCATGTGCGGGAAGGGTACGACCTGGCCCTCACGGAATTGGAGGACACCTTTCTCGTCCACATCGGCTCAGAAAAAGGCGCGGCGTTGATGGCCGAAATTCCCCACCGAGAGGCGACCCAGGAGGAAGTGGCCGAAGCCACGCGCCGGGTGGACGCCGCGGCTGCATCCATGGGGCGCACCATGGACACCACCGAACTGCCGGAACTCATGCGACAAAGTCTGGAAAGTCCCCACTGGGAAGAGGTTGGAAAACGCTGTCTGGCCTGTGCCAACTGCACTCTGGTGTGCCCCACGTGCTTCTGCTTCACGCTGGAGGATGTCACCGACCTCACGGGCCAGGAGGCGGTGCGCGTTCGCCTCTGGGATTCCTGCTTCAACCAGGAATTCACCTACACCGCGGGGCGGCCCATCCGGGTCTCCATCGCCTCTCGCTATCGCCAATGGCTCACCCATAAACTGGGATGGTGGGTGGAGCAGTTCGGCGTCCTGGGATGCGTGGGATGCGGCCGATGCATCACCTGGTGTCCGGTGGGGATTGACCTCACCGCCGAAGTCCAGACGCTGCGTCACATGTACGGGCGGGCGTCTTCACCGGCTACCGTTTCCCGATAGGCTATGGAATGCCTGACGCCCGTCCCCACTCAACAGATGCCGGTCCTTGATACATGGAGGTGGGACCATGGCCAGACCAACTGAAGACGAACGACGGATTTTCGAGCTCTTACGGCGTCACCCGTTCACCCGTGCGTTACCTGAAAACCATCTGCAACGCCTGGCCAGTATTGCTTCTGTGTGTCAGTTGCAACCAGGTGATTATCTCCTTCGAGAAGGCCGTCCGGTCGACGCCTTCTATTTGTTGCTTTCGGGACGGGTTGGGGTCGAGGTCTATCAACCCGACCGAGGGGTAATACCCTTACAGACCCTGAGCCGCGGCGATGCTGTAGGATGGTCATGGGCACTTCCCCCTTACCGGGCGACCTTTGACATTCGCGTCCTGGAACCCACCGAAGCCATCTGTCTTCCCGCGTCGGAATTGCGCCAACTCATGCACGACGACCCAGTCCTTGCGGTCAGTATTCTCAAAAAACTGCTGAGCATGGTGGCCTCGCGAATCCAGGCGACCCGGCTTCAATTGTTGGACATGTACCATCGGGAAAACCCTTAGTTCCCCTCGCACACGGACCTATCCCCTTGAGGAGGAGGGTATGAACCATTCCCCGGTACCTCATCCAGCGCTCTCAATGCCCACCCAAGGAACGTTTCCTCTCTTCTTTCGGGTGGTTCGCCGTCAACGGGAGACCCCCGATACCTACACTCTCTGGCTGGAACCGCCTGCGGGCACGCCTTTCGCCTTTCAGCCCGGTCAGTTTAACATGCTGTACGTCTTCGGTGTCGGGGAAGTGCCTATCTCCATCAGCGGCCCCGCACACGACCCCATCCCCGTTGTCCACACCATACGGGCCGTGGGCGCGGTCACCCGTGCCCTGGTTAACCTGAAACCGGGCGACCTGGTGGGCGTGCGCGGTCCCTTCGGTACCTCCTGGCCCCTGGAACAGGCCCAGGGGAAGGACGTGGTGATTGTGGCCGGTGGTATTGGGCTTGCTCCCCTCCGTCCCGCCCTGTATCACCTCCTCCACCATCGGGAGGCATACAACCAAGTGGTACTGCTTTACGGGGCTCGCACGCCGCGTGACCTGCTTTACCGTCGGGAACTGGAGCGCTGGCGCGGCCGGTTTGACATGGAAGTCCTCGTCACCGTGGACCGAGGCCCCCGGGAGTGGCGAGGACATGTCGGCGTAGTGACCACCCTCTTCGACCTGGCCGAACCCTTCTTCCAGCCCGCGAACACCGTGGCCCTGGTCTGTGGCCCGGAAATCATGATGCGTTACACCGCGCGAGAACTCCTGCGTCGGGGAGTCCCTGAGGAACACATCTACGTTTCTCTGGAGCGCAACATGAAGTGCGGTCAGGGGTTCTGCGGACACTGTCAGTTTGGTCCTCTTTTCATCTGTAAGGATGGGGCGGTTTTCCCCTATCCCCAGGTGGCCCATCTCATGACCTTGCGAGAAGTTTGACGGAAGCGGAGGCCGATTCCATGGCGAAAGGAACCCGGAAACCTAAACTGGCCGTATGGAAATTCACCTCATGCGACGGGTGCCAGTTGACCTTGCTGGACCTGGAGGAACACCTGCTGGCCATCGCCGACCGGGTGGACATCGCGTATTTCCTGGAAGCCTCTCGGGCTACGGTACGGGGGCCTTACGACATCTCCCTGGTCGAAGGCAGCATCTCCACACCCCATGAAGAAGAACTCATCCGCAAGGTGCGCAAGCAGAGCCGGTTCCTGGTGGCCATCGGCGCCTGCGCCACGGCCGGCGGCATTCAGGCCCTGCGGAATTTCGCCCACGTGCGGGATTTCATCCAACTCGTCTACGCCCATCCCGAATACATCCGTACCCTGGCCCAGGTGCGCCCCATCGCCGACGTGGTTCCCGTAGACTTTGAACTCCGCGGGTGCCCCATCAGCCGGGAACAACTCCTCGAACTCCTCAGCGCGTACCTCCATGGCCGCCGTCCCCGCATCCCCCGCCATAGCGTGTGCATGGAGTGCAAGCGTCGAGGGACGGTGTGCATCATGGTCGCCCGGGGCGTGCCCTGTCTGGGACCCGTGACCCAGGCCGGGTGCAACGCGCTCTGTCCCTCCTACGCGCGGGGATGCTTTGGCTGCTTTGGCCCCATGGATTCGGCCAATCCCCTGTCCCTGGGTCGTCGCCTGGAAGACCTGGGGTTGAGTCGGGAAGACATCGTGCGAGTGTACCGCACCTTCAACGCTTACGCATCCGCCTTCCGCGAAGGGAGTGAAACCTATGAACAGGTCCGAGGGCACACGCGTCATTAAAGTCGACTACCTGGCCCGCGTGGAGGGGGAAGGGGCCTTATACATCCGTGCCCGACGCGGGCGCGTGGTGGATTTGCGGCTGGAAATCTTCGAGCCTCCCCGGTTCTTTGAGGCCTTCCTGCGGGGACGGCATTACACCGAAGCGCCGGACATCACCGCACGCATTTGTGGCATCTGTCCCGTGGCCTATCAAATGAGTGCCTGCCAGGCCATGGAAAACATCCTGGGGCTCTCCGTCACCGGTCCCCTGCGGGACTTGCGCCGCATGCTCTACGCGGGAGAATGGATTGAAAGCCACGTCCTGCACATTGCCATGCTCCACGCCCCCGACTTTCTGGGCTACCAGAGTGCCCTGGAAATGGCCGGGGATTACCGAGAGCAGGTGGAATTGAGCCTGCGCCTGAAGCGTCTGGGGAACGACCTGGTGACCTTCGTGGGCGGTCGGGAAATCCATCCCATCAACGTTCGGGTCGGGGGATTCTATTCTGTGCCCCGGACCGAGGAAATGCGGGCCTGGAAGCCCCGTCTGGAACAGGGGCTGGAATGGGCCGTGGCCCTATTCCGATGGGTAATGGGCTTCGACTTCCCCGATTTCGAACAGGACTACGAATTCGTGGCCCTTCGTCACGCCGAGGAATACGCCATCCTGGAAGGCCGGCTGGTTTCCAGCAAAGGGATTGACGTGGCCATTGAGGACTTCGACCAGGTCTTCGAGGAGTACCAGGTCCCCCACTCCAATGCCCTTCACCTCCGGGTGCGGGAGAGGGGTGCTTACATGGTGGGGCCCCTGGCCCGCCTCAACCTCAACCACGACCGCCTCACGCCCCTGGCCCGGGAGTTGCTCCAGGAAGTCCCGCATCCCCTCCCCTGGCGAAACCCCTTCATGAGCATCCTGGCCCGGGCCATTGAAGTGGTCCACGCGCTGGAAGTCGCGCTGGAGGTGGTGGAAACGTACGAGACCCCCGAGGCTCCGTATCGAGAAGTCCCGGTGCGCGCCGGCACCGGGCACGGATGCACCGAAGCTCCTCGGGGCATCCTGTACCATCGCTACACCATTGATGGAAAAGGCATCATCCAGGATGCCCGCATCGTCCCGCCCACCACCCAGAACCTGCACCAGATGGAACAGGACTTGTGGCAGTTCGCGCCCCAAGTGCTCCAACTCCCCAAGGACCGGGCCACGTGGTTGTGCGAGCAGGCCATTCGCAATTACGACCCCTGCATCTCGTGTGCCACGCATTTCCTGAAAATCCACGTGGAGCATGAACCCGACACGGCATGAGGCGAATCCGGCCCCCGGGGAACCGCCAGCGCCAAAGGTTCTGGTGCTGGGATTGGGCAACCGGATGCGCCGGGACGACGGACTGGGCCTCCTGGCCCTGCGCCGGCTGCGGGAGCGCCATGCCTGGCCCGAGGCGGTGACTTTTGTGGAGGGCGGCACCGGTGGCCTGGCCTTACTCCATCTCCTGGAGGGCAAAAGCCATCTCCTGGTGCTGGATGCCATCCAGGCGCCCCATCCCCCGGGCACCCTCGTCCAGGCCACCATCCAGGACCTGGAGCCCATCCAAGAACGTCCCCTGTCGGTACATCAACTGACGGGCGAGGACCTGTTGCGGTGGGCCCAGGCTCTGGACCTCCTCCCCAGGAACCATCTCCTCTTGGGTCTGGTCCCGGCCTCGGTGGAGATGGGAGAGGGTTTGAGTCCCCCGGTGGCGGCCAGCCTGGAGAACCTGGTCACCGCCGCGACCCGGATTCTGGAACGATGGCTGGCGGTACCGCCCAAACCGGCTTGAGGGAAGGGAGAGGAAATTGATGCAGCGGCGGCTTCGCCGCTGCATCAATTGATTTTGCTTTCTGGGGAATGTGCCAGATGCATGAACTGCCCATCACCCAACGGCTCTTGGAGATGGTTCTGGAAGTTGCCCGCCAGCACCGTGCTCGTCGGGTGCGCGTCGTGCATTTGGTCATTGGGGAGATGACGGGGTACGTGGATGAAGCCGTCCAGTTCTATTTCGACATCCTCAGCCGGGGGACCCTGGCCGAAGGTGCACGCCTGCGCATCCATCGGGAACCCGGTCAGGCTCGCTGCCTGAGTTGCGGTCACACCTTCCCCGTGGCGCCCCCCTTACCTTTGGGCTGCCCCCAATGCAAAAGCCCCCGCCTGGAAATCACCGGCGGGGACGCATGTCGTCTAGAAGCCGTTGAACTCGACGACACCCCTTGAAAGAGAAACCTGCCCCCTAAAGTTTTCCCAACAACGACCGACGAACGACGAATGACGACCGACGGTTAAATCCAAAACGCCTTCTTCAAATCGGCCACGATTTCCTCCACCGGGCCCTCGGTTTTGTTGCGGCCCAGGTCGAGGATGTACACGTAATCCGCGATGCGCAAGGCATGTCGGATTTCCTGGTCCACCAGGATAATCGTCTTGCCCTCCCGGTCCCGCAGGTCCCGGAGCATCTGATAGACCTCACGCTTGAGCAGTTTGGCCAGACCCGCAGTGGGCTCATCCACCAGGATGACGTCGGGGTCGGTCATCAAGGTACGGGCCAGTTCGACCATGCGCTGCTGACCGCCCGAAAGTTCCCCCGCGGGCTGTTTGCGTTTCTCCCGCAAAATGGGAAAGCGCTCGAAGTTTTCCTCCAGTTTCCGACGCAAACGCTCCTTGTCGTTGCGGAAGGTCCACCCGCCCAGAAGGATGTTCTCTTCCACACTCATCCAGCGGAAAATGCTCATATGTTGGGGGATGTAGGCCAGGCCCAGACGGATGCGCTCGTGAGTGGGCACTCCCAGGATACTCTGGCCCTTGAGACGCACGTCCCCTCGATTCGGTTTCAAGAAACCGAAGATGGCCTTGAGCAGCGTTGATTTGCCTACACCGTTGGCGCCCAAAATCGTGGTGATTTTGCCCCGTTCGGCGTACATATGGACGCCCTGCAGAATGTTCAGGTCCTTGTAGTAGCCCACATACAGGTCTTCGACTTCCAGGATGAAATCACCTGAACGCTTGTGGCCATTGGTGGTCATTCCAGCCTCCCCAAAATGCGTCGAATTTGCTGTTTGATCATCGGTAATTCCTGAGTTACGACATGCCAGAGAATTTCCAGATTAAGGCCAAAGTAGTGATGGATGAGCCGATCACGCAAACCGGCCATGGCCCGCCATGGCACTTCAGGATAGGCTTCACGCACATTGGGTGAGAGTTGTTTTACTGCTTCACCAATGACTTCCAGATTGCGAATAACAGCATCTTGCGTTTTGGTGTCTTGCAAAAAGTCCTGCCAGGAAAGTCCAGCAATATATTGCTCAATACGTTCCACGGCCTGGTGAATATCTTCCAACCACAAGCGGTCAGGACGCTTGGACATCCTCTAAATGCTCCTCAATATTTTGTCTCACCTCAGCATACGGAATGGTTTGCAGACCTAAAGGGGTAAGCACCTCTACTGGACGTCCTAAAAGGTCCTCAAGATACATTACCAGCTCCACAAAACGCAGTCCGATAGGCTGTTCAAACTCGATATATAAGTCCACATCACTATCTGGATGCCAAGGTCCTTTGACAACCGAGCCAAAAAGCGCCACCCTCCGCACCCCAAAGGTTTTCCTCAGATACGGTAAATGTTGGCGTAATAACTGGCGGATTTGTCGTGGCTCCTTCATGACAACTCGCGCCCATTGAGTGTAAGTTCAATCTAAAGGATACCTCAAAGGATACCTCTGCGAAAGCAGGTGGTGAAGCGGAACCTTTGCTTGTTCGGTATTGGGTAAGCGTATCCCTAATACGCCCGGCGCAAGTCGTGTTCCTCCTCCTCGTCCCGGCCCAGATAGGCCTCGATGACGGCCGGGTCGTTCTTCACTTCTTCCGGCGGCCCATCGGCGATGATCTCGCCGAAGTTGAGGACCACCAGGCGCTCACTGAGGGTGAAGATGGACTCCATATCGTGGCTGATGAGGATGATGGCCTTGCCCTGTTCCCGAACCCGCTTGATGTAGTCGTAAATGGTGCGCTGGAGCTTGGGATGAACCCCGGCGAAGGGTTCGTCCAGGATGATGAGCTGGGGGTCCAGCATCAAGAGTCGGGCCAGCTCCAAAAGCTTCTGCTGACCGCCGGACAGGTTCCCCGCACGTTCGTAGCGCAAGTGGTCGATGGTAAGGAATTCCATGATTTCCAGCGCTTTCTTCTCCAGTTCACGGCGGCTCATGTAAGGATGCTTGACAATCCCCGGAGCCAGCATGTTTTCCAGCACCGTCATCCTTCGGAACGCGCGGGTCACCTGAAAGGTGCGTCCAATCCCCTTCCGGGCAATGTGGTAAGGGCGCAGGGTATCAATGCGCTCGCCGTTGAACCAAATCTGCCCCGAAGTGGGACGCAAAAGTCCAGAGATGATGTTGGTCAGGGTGGTCTTCCCGGCACCGTTAGGGCCGATGAGGCCCACCAGCTGGGAACCCTCAATGGTGAGGCTCACGCCCTTCAACGCCTGGAGACCGCCGAAGTTCTTGACCACCTTACGGATTTCCAGCTTCAACGTACCGTTTGCCCGACTCATGCCTTTTCTCCTTCCGCTTCCAGGTCATCCGTGGGATTGGCGGGCGACGTCACGGGTTGCACCGCGTCCACCGCGCCCATATCTCGTTGGGCCTGGAACCGTTTGGCCACTTCTTCCACCGCTTCTTTACGGGCCAGCCAGTCCAGGATGGGGGAAATCAAACCATTCTGCGCGAAGCGCAGGGTCAGCATGAGCAGAATGCCAAAACCCACCATACGCCAGGCGTTGGTCCGCAGCAGGCCGGCCTGCAGGTCAACGGAGAAGCCCCAGCTCTCCAGGAAGAGCAGTCGTTCCAGAACAGGCAGGGGCATAGGGATTTGCTGTAGCCACTCCAGGGCAAAGTGGATGAAGATGGCTCCCAAAGCCGCGCCAACGAGATTCTGGCTCCCGCCGATGACTGCCATGGCGATGATGAGGCTCATACGGCCGATAATCATCTCATCGGGAACGACCAGACCGATAAAGTGGTGAAAAACAATGCCCGCGAGACCGGCAATCATGGAGCTCACGACAAAGGCCAGCACCCGGGTATTGACCACATGGACGCCCAATGCCGCCGCTGCCTCTTCATCCTCCCGCACGGCGCGGAAGAACAGGCCGAAACGAGAACGCACCAGGAAGAACATGAAGAGCAGGCTCAGGAAGAACAGCAGCGCCATGGTATAGTACGCGGGCACGTATTGATTCGCGTCCCAATAGGGGAGAATGGCCTTCATCAGCCGGTCAAAGGCTTCCGGGCGTTGATAGGGAGGCATCTCCAGGCCGTTGGGCCCACCGGTGATTTTCACTTCCGCCTTCACCACGAGGCGGAAGATTTCAGCGAAGGCAATGGTAAAAAGGGCCAGGTAGGTAGCTCGCAAACGCAAACACAGGTACCCAATGAGCCATCCCACCACCCCGGTGACCAAGACACCGGCGATGGTCGCTATCCAGGGCGTCAATCCCCAATCACGAATCATGATACCGGCCGCATAAGTGCCCAAGCCCATGAAGGCCATGTGAGCGAAGGAGAACTGACCGGTATACCCTGCCAACAGGGACCAACTGGAAGCCAGGATGGCGTAGAACAAAGCCGTCATCCCCACCAGCAGCCAGTAGGACTGTAGATTCACCTTGGGCAGCACCGGATAGAACAACAAGCCCAACAGAAAGACGCCCGTGAGCACCCAAAGCACGTAAATGCGGCGGAAGGTCATAATTTCCTCCCAAAGAGGCCCGTAGGTTTCACCAGCAACACCAACGCGAACATGATGAGGCCAAAGACATCACGGTAAGCCTGGGCCGTGGCCGGGTTGGGCCAGAAGCCCGTCCCCAGGGATTCCACCACACCCAAAATCAAACCGCCCACCAGGGACCCGGGGATGGACCCCATGCCTCCCAGCACGATGATGACGAAGGACTTGGCGGAAGCCGGAACCCCCACCCAGGGCACCCAGGAAAACACTGTGACCAGCACAGCACCGGCCAGACCGGCCAGCATGCCGCCCAGGGCAAAGGCCAGGGTATTCATGTTGAGGGGATTGATACCCACCACGGCCGCCGCGTTCCGGTCCTGGCTGACGGCTTGCAAGGCCCATCCCGTCCAGGTACGGTACATGAAGTAGAGAATCGCCATCAAGGCCAGCACCGCGATGACGGCCGCGAAAATGCGACCTCCAGGCAGGGGAATCTCACCCAGGAACAACGTCGTGCGGGTAGTGCGCAGGAAACCCAAATCCAGTTTGGGAAAGCTGAAGAACCGCGGCGCCTTTTTGGGAAAGGGTCCCATGATGGCCAGCATGATGTACTGCAATACAAAGGAAAGACCAAAGGTAACCAAAATGGCGTACTCACTGGGACGGTCCACCTGGCCCCTGGCCATAGGTTGTAGGAAAAGACGTTCGAAAACCGCACCTATTGTAAAGGTCACGACCGCGGCCAGGATGAGGGCCGCCGGACCTGGAAGGGCTTTGAATTTGTTAAGCAACACATAGACAACGTACCCACCAATCATGTAGAACTCGCCATGGGCGAAACTAACGATGTTGAGCACCGAGAAGATGAGCGTCAAGCCCAGGGCCATAAGCGCGTAGATAACGCCGATGAGCAGGCCCTCTAAAATCAGGCGTATCACGTAGGTGCTGGAAACGCTCATCCATGCCACAGGGAACAGGTTAGGGGCCATCCATTCCATCGTCCACACACCTCACACATCAAGACTCAACGGGAGGAAGTTGGGAGGGGCCGGTACGAGTTCCAAAAAGGCCCCGAAGACCCGACCGGGGTCTTCGGGGCCGTGCACACCTCTTTCAAGCTTTTACGGGTACTGGAAGTCGCAGGTCTTGTAGGCATCCGGCCAGATGACACAGGCGTCGTTCACCGTCTGGCCTTGCTCGGTGTACTGGAGGAACAGGATGGCAGGATCCGGCCACTGGTGCCACATCCACTCAGGTACACCTTCAGGTACCGGGTTCTGAGTACCGTAGAGGAAGTAGTAGACACCCTGGGCACCCTGGAAGCCGTTCTCCCGACTGTTGAAGGACTCCAGGGCCTTGATGAGATCCTCGGTCTTCAGACTCTGGGCCTTCTCAATGGCCGCGGCCACCAACATCAAGGCATCGTACATCTCGAAAGCATAGGACTCGGGGAAGCGGTCCGGGTCCTTGGTGGCCTTCTTGTAGTCCTCGATGAACTTCTGGGCTACCGGATTGTCCGCGGTCAGCGCGGGCACCACACCCACCCGGCGGAAGGCCATGTAGTTGCCATCGGGCACATTGGCCCAGAACTCGGTGTGGTTGGCCGCCACCTGGTTGGCCACAAAGACCAAGTCCTCAGCCGGAGCCAAGCCGCCTTCCACAGCCTGTTGCTCGAAGTTGTAGGAAGTCTCACCCGTAATCAGGACCAGAACGCCCTTTCGACCTTCACGCTGCTGGACATCGCCCAACACACGGGAGACCAGGGCGGAGAAGTCCTGAGTACCCTGTTCGGCCAGGTAAATCTCAGAGTCAATGCCGAACTGGGCCAGGCGCTCTTTGGTCGCCTCGGAGGCCGGCACACCGTAGTCGGTGTTCTCCGCCACAATAGCCACCCAAGTCACACCCAAATCGTTGAAGAACTTGGCGTCGGCCTGGGCCACCATGGAGGACGCGGGCGCAATGCGGAAAACCTCAGGGTACTGCACACCAGTAATGGTGTCGTTCCAGGTCTCCGCGAAGATGGCCAGGATGCCGTACTCATGGGCCACCTCTTTCTCCTGCACACCTGCGGCGCTATGGTACTCACCCGCGATGGCCACAACACACTCCTGAGTAATCAGGTACTCGGCACCCGCGCGACCCCGCTCAGGTAGACCTGAGGTGTCGTAGAACACCACGTCCACCTTGTACTTACCTAAAATGCCGCCCTTCTCATTGATATGGTTGACCGCAATGTTGGCCGCAATCTGCATGGCCTGACCACCCGTCACCGAACCGGGGGCCGACAGCGGAATCGGCACACCAATCTTGATGATGGGATTGCCGTCCTTGTCCTTGGGCAACTCGTCAAAAGACTGCGGAGCGCACGCGCCCTTGGCAGGCGTGACTTCCACGGTCTTAACCACTTCCACCTCTTTGGTAACCACCACCTCTTCTTTCACCTCTTTGGTGACGACCACGGTCTTGACCACCTCTTTGGG
>WFUL01000169.1 GCA_015484985.1 Anaerolineales bacterium
ACGCTACTGGGCACCCCAGTATCAGAAGGAGATTGCAACCGCGCCTAAGGCGGAGTTGCAGACCCGGATTCGCGATCTGCTCTCCGACAGCGTGCGGCGCCAACTGATCAGCGATGTTCCCCTGGGCATCTTCCTGAGCGGCGGGGTGGATTCCCCCACTATCGCCGGCCTAGCCAAGGTAGCCGGAGCAGATGTCCGCACCTTTACGGTGGTCTTTGAAGATCCAGAATTCGCCTTTTACAACGAGCAAGAGCGGGCCCGCGCGGTAGCGCGCCATCTGGGCACACGCCATGTGGAAATCCCCGTGAGCGACGTGGACCCCTGGGCGCTTCTGGACCTGCTGGACTACTTCGACCAGCCCTTTGGCAATCCGACGCTTTTCCTGATGTACCTCATTTCCAAACACGCCCGACCCCATATCACCGTGGCGTTGTGCGGGGCTGGCGGGGACGAACTGTATGCCGGATATCCCCGGTACCAGGCTGTGCAGTGGGCTCGTCGTCTGCGGTGGGTGCCCGGATGGGCCTGGCGGCTTGGAGGGCTCGCCCTGGGCCTGCTGCGCGATTCTTACGAAACTATGCACCTGCGTCGCGCTCGCGAGTTTGTGGAAGGCCTGGACGGCGACCTCATCCGCCAGTTTTGTCAGTGGACCTATCACCTGAATGAGAAACAAAAGTCTCGCCTCTTGCGCTTTTCGCCCAACGGCCAGGCCGCCTTTGCCCCTTCCGATCGGGTCCTTCGAAGTGTCTGGGAAGAAAGCCCGTTTCCGGATGAGGACAACCGCCTACTGCACGTGGATGTTCAGACTTTCCTGATAAACAACCTCCTGGAATACACGGACAAAATGAGCATGGCGGTCGCGCTTGAAGTGCGGGTTCCTTTCCTGGACCACCGGTTTGTTGAACTCAGCCTGAACGTTCCTTTCAACTACAAGTTGCGCAATGGTCACACAAAGCAGATTCTAAGGGAAACATTTGCTGACTTCTTTCCCCCGGAGGTACTCCATGCCCCCAAGCGGGGGTTTAACGTCCCTCTTGCCCACTGGATGCTGACCGTGTTCGATGCGTACTTCGACGCCAGCCAGGCTTCCCGCCACCCTCTGCAGGAGAGATTGGGAGAAGATATTGGCCATACATGGAAGGAAGGGCTGCTCAATTGGGACACCATCCAACGTTTGAGGTCTGAACATCGCCAGGGGAAACGAGACAACGCCTATGAACTATTTGGCATTCTCATCTTTGACATATGGTGGCGGAAGTACGTTTCTCAAACACTGCCAACGATGGTCCCACGAGTAAGCGCTCAAGCGTAACATGCGCATTCTAAAAGTTTCCCAAACGTATTACCCCTACCTGAACGAAGGCGGGCGACCGGTCAAAGTCAAAGCCCTAGCCGAACACCTCGCCCGGCGAGGACACGAGGTGGTGGTGGTGACGACGGATCTTGGAAACCAGGAGCCAGGAGTCAGGAGTCAGAAGCCAGAAGTCAAAAGCCAGAAGCCACGAGCCATGAGCCATAAGATATGTTCTGGATCCCCGGTCGAAATCCACTACCTCCGCACCCTGGCCCGCCACCGCACGTTGACGCTGAACCCCGGCATCGTTCCCTTCTGCCTTCGGTACTTGCGGCAGTTCGATGTTGTCCACATCTACGGCCTGTACGACCTGCTGGGGCCGACCGTGGCCTGGTTCTGTCGGCACTGGGGGATTCCATATGTGGTGGAGCCCATGGGGATGTACCGGCCCATTGTGCGCAGCCTGCGCAAGAAGCGGCTTTACCACCGCCTCCTGGGGCGGGCCATGATCGAGGGCGCGGCGCGAGTGATCGCCACCTCGGAGCAAGAACGCCACGAACTGGTGGAAGAAGGCCTGCCGCCGGAAAAGGTTGTGGTGCGGCGTAACGGGCTGGATCTTTCCGAGTTCGTGGATCTTCCCCCCAGAGGGCGCTTTCGGAGGGAACTGGGATTTTCCGACGGCGTGCCCCTGGTCCTTTTCCTGGGCCGCCTTTCCCGCAAGAAGGGGCTGGACCTGCTCCTGCATGCCTTTGCTGGGCTCCAAAGCCCCGCCCACTTGGCCATCGTAGGGCCCGACGACCGCGATGGGTGTGTGGAGGAGATCCACCGCCTGCGCCAAACCCTAGGAC
>WFUL01000170.1 GCA_015484985.1 Anaerolineales bacterium
GTCTCCGCCCTCGATGAAAAGCAACGGGGCGGACCCGAACTGGCCCGCCCCGTTGACGCCCGCTCCTTGCCCTCACGGGGTGAAGATGGTGCGCCGCTCCTTGTCCAGGCGGTATTTCAACCGCTCCAGGTCGGCGTCCACCATCATGTGAATCAGCTCTTCGAAACTCACGCTGGGCTTCCAGCCCAGTTTGGTTTTGGCCTTGGTGGGGTCCGCCAGCAGGAAGTCCACGTCCACCGGGCGGAAGTAACGGGGGTCTTGCTTGACGAACTCTCGATAGTCCAGCCCGACGTAACCGAAGGCCACCTCGCACAACTCCCGCACCGAGTGGGCCTCACCGGTACCCACCACGTAATCCTCGGGTTGGTCTTGTTGCAGCATCATCCACATGGCTTTGACGTAGTCGCCAGTGTAGCCCCAGTCCCGCTTGGCCTCCAGGTTGCCCAGGCGCACTTCCCGGGCCAAGCCCAGTTTGATTTTGGCCACGTGATACGTCACCTTGCGGGTGACAAACTGAATGCCGCGCCGGGGGCTCTCGTGGTTGAAGAGGATGCCCGACACCGCGTACAGGCCGTAGGATTCCCGGTAGTTGACCGTAATCCAGTGGGCGTAGACCTTGGCCACCGCGTACGGGCTGCGGGGATAAAAGGGCGTGTTCTCATTCTGGGGCACCTCCCGGACCGCGCCGTACATCTCGCTGGTAGACGCCTGGTAGAACTTGGCCTTGGGATGGGCCACCCGAATGGCCTCCAAAAGCCGCGTCACGCCCAGCGCGTTGACCTCGCCGGTGAGGATGGGCTGCTCCCAGGAGGTGGGCACGAAGCTCTGCGCCGCCAGGTTGTAAACCTCATCGGGCTTGTACTTCTCCATGACCCGAATGAGGGAAGGCAGGTCGGTCAGGTCCGCTTCCACCAGTTCGATTTTGTCCAGCAGGTGCTCGATGCGTTCCAGCCGCGGGTAACTGGTGTGTCGCACCATCCCCAAGACGCGATAACCCTTTTCCAGCAAGAACTCCGCCAGATACGAACCATCCTGTCCTGTGATGCCGGTAATCAACGCCGTAGGCATGAAGGTCCTCCTTTCTTGTGGGAAGATTGCGGACTGATTATAATGGCTCCAAGGAATCCCGTGAAGGAAAAGCCATCTTGTTTTCCCCAGACAAGGCTCCCCCGATGCCGCCGGTGAGACATCCTTTCCCCGCCGTGTGTATCCTGGACATCCCCTGTGCGGCGACCGATTTGGAAAGTGTGATCACGCATATCCTATGTTCTTTGCAAGAAGAGACGTCCTTGGCACGCACAGTAAGCGCGGTCAGCATTCACACTCTGGTGTACGCCCAGGACCACAAGGAAGCCAAGCACGCGATGCAACACGCCTACATGAACCTGCCGGACGCGACCCCCGCGGTATGGGTCGCCTGGCTCAAAGGCGCCCGAACGGCCCGGAAATGTCGAGGACCTACCCTGATGCGACGTCTCCTCCAGGCCACGGCGCCTTTGCCTGTAAACCATGCCTTTTGCGGGGGTCCACCCGGTCTCGCAGAGGCCCTTCGTGAGCGGGTTGCCCAGGACCTGGGCGTTACTCGCGTCGTACATACTTACTCACCCCCCTTCCGCCCTATGACCGAAGAAGAGGTCGTCTCCCTGGCTGCCACCCTGGACGAGAAGGGAGCCGACATCGTTTGGATTGGCATCAGCTCGCCCAAACAAGAAATCCTGGCGTACCGCCTGTCCCGCCACACCCACCGGGTGCGGTACATCATCACCGTGGGCGGGGCCTTTGACATGCTCGCGGGCAGGGTCCCCGAAGCGCCCGTGTGGATGCAGCGCATCGCCATGGAGTGGTTCTTCCGCTTGCTCATGGAACCCCGACGCCTGTGGAAGCGCTACGCCACCGTGATTCCCCGCTTCCTCTTCCTCGCAGCCCTGGATCTCTGGCGCTCTTGGCGCTCCCAAGAGCACCGGACGTCTTGCGCCTGACCTCCCCCCCACCCTTGAAGGAGCCCCACGACAGCCCTTATGGCGTCACCGAGACCGGGAGCTTGGCAGGGCAATCCCGGGTGTCCTCTTGGGGACGGGGGCGCAGGACCTGCAGACCCAGCTCCCGGAAGGTGGCCACCGGCTCGTAATAGCACAGGGTGGGCTGGGCCACCCACCGCACCCAGGCGTTGTTCTCCTCCGCGAAGTCGTGCCTGGCAGGGTCCTCCCAGCGCACCTTCAGGACCTCGGTCACAATCAGGGAAAAACGCCGCCGCTGCAGGTCCTGGTAGTACTGCCGGAACAGGGCCTCGTCACCGCTCAGAGAACGGTCGGCCAGCAGTTTCTTTTCATAATCCGGGACCAAAGGCACCCGGACGTACCCAAAGG
>WFUL01000171.1 GCA_015484985.1 Anaerolineales bacterium
CGGGGGTACCCAATGCCACTTTTGCAACTTGGGTGCAGTCGGATACCGCCGACCCATTGAACCCTCCCAGAGGGGTAACCCCGAACGACGATTACCCCTTGCCCCCCCAGCCGCCGGGGACGTTGACATCTGAAAACCTCAACGATTTTCCTTTTGGGTATTGTCCATCCAGTACCCAGTGGAGTGTCATCAGCCCGGGAACCTCGATTCCCCCATATGCTCAGTGTCGTGATTTGGATGTGGCGCGCTATGTAGGCGGACGATGGGTGCCCAGCCGCCGTACCGACATCCGAAACGACCCTTTATTCGACGCCGAAGATTATGCCTATTACTACGGGGAGAAATTAGGATGCCCCAGCGATCCTGCAGAAGCGGCCTCTCGGGGTTGTCCCTTCCCGGGTTTGGAAGCTGTCATCTTCACCGTGGGCATTGGGGATGAAGTGGTCAGCCTGGCCGCCAGTGAGCCCGGCGATCCCCCGGCGGGGGCTTTCTTCCTCCGTTATTTGGCAGCCCTGGGCGATGACAACGACCCAACTACGGACCCCTGTCGGAACGAGCCGTATGTTCCGACGGGCAATCGTCAAAAGTGCGGAAATTATTTCTGGTTGCGTCAGGGTTCGGATGTGCGTGAAGTGCTGGACGAGATTGCTCGACGGATTTTCACCCGGTTATCTCATTAGGTGGCAGGGAGGGAGTCATGTTGGCGCGTTGGCGACGCTTACGGCCTGAGGCCCAAGGTTTGGTGGAATTCGCCTTAGTTCTCCCCATCGCCCTCTTGTTGGTGTTCGGGACGATCGAATACGGGCGGCTGTTCCATGCCTGGGTTTTGGTGACCAACGCGGCACAGGAGGGCGCTCGATACGCGGCCTCGGGAGAGTGGATGCAAAAGTACTGTACGGACTTGGACCTGCCTGGAGACGCGGACGGCGATGGGGATGGGGACCGGGGTTTAGGCTATGCCTGCCTGATTAACTACCAAAACCCCGAATTTCGGGAAATCGACGCCGCGCGCCTTCCCTCCATTAAAGAAGTGGTGAACAATTTGACCCAGGGTTTGGCCAAGAATCCCTCGTCGGGATGGAAGGAGCCGGGATTCTTCAAGATAACGGTGTGTGCAAATCCTGGAGGCGTATACAATCCACCCTCGGAAACTTCTCCGCCCTCGTGTACACCGCAAGAAACGGCGGGACAACTGGATGCTCCGCATGAAACCCGGGTACTGGTGGCCGTAACTTACGAGTTCGAGTTCATCACCCCCTTTATTCGAGATATCGCACCTACGGTGACCTTGCATGCGGAGAGGGAAGCCATCCTGGAACGCTTCCGAGTCAAGCGGGCTATTGATATTCCACCTACGATTGCCCTTCCCTCTGCCACACCTTTGCCTACGGCGACTCCTACCAGTACAGGTACCCCTACTCCGACGAGTACTCCAACGACTACTCCCACGCCGACCGCGACACCAACACCCAGTTGCTCCCTTATCAAGGTGGATGGCGCGTACGTTTTAGACGGTCAACAAGGGAAGGTCCTGGTGTTCATCGAGAATGCGAACACCTTCCCTTTGTCTTTGGTTTCGTCGTCGATCACGTGGGATGTCGATTCCCTGTCCGGGGCGTATGTTGACGCATTCGTGCTCAACGGCTCGATTTACTACGATGGTGATGACGGCACCCCCCCGGCCTCGGCTTCTGGGACGGGAGCCCCCCAAATTCCGCCTTTGAGCAACACGAACCAGTGGTATGCCTTATTCCGAGATGCCTCCGGTGTGGTGCCCCCGGGACGCTTGATGTTGTCGAATTTCACCGTCGACCTGACCTTCCGGATTGAAGACGGCTCGGCCACACCTTTGGAGTGCGCGTATAGCGTCTCCCATCCCGCCTTTCATGTGAAAATCACCAACCCGGCTACGGACGGCGTGGTGATTACCGACCGCAGTCAAACTCGGTTCGAGGCCGAAGCATGGGACACCGCGGTGGGCACGACCAATGGTGCTGGGGTGGAAAAGGTCCAGTTCCGGCTGCTGGATCCCAACGGCAAGCAGATTCGATCCAAGACCGAATCCCAGGTACGATATTGCGCCTTTGGTGGGAATCGGACTTGCTACCGCATGCCGAACAGCCTTTGGAAGAAACTGGTGAACGGTGTATATACACTGGAGGCCCGGGCACGACGCTTGGCCGACGGTCTGTGGAGTGCCTGGGTAGAACGCTCTTTCATCGTGGAAAAACCTGCCCCCAGTTGCGCGGATTTGCAGGTCGTCACACCCCTGCAGCCTGAGAGTCGATATGCTATTTTGTATCTCAAGGTGAAGAACAACAATCCCGCGGATCGAGCCCCCTTTGAACTCATTTACACCCGATTCGACTGGTCGACACTGAGTTCTAAGTACTATGTGGATTGGTTCCGGTGGATTGAGCCGAACAAGAAGTACTACAACCCGCCCGGGAAAATTTACACTTCACCTATCGAAGTGACGACAGGGCGGGGGTTGGTCCTGTACTCAGGAGATACCGATAAGTGGCGGGTGGACTTTGACGGTGGTCCTCATCCTCCGTACGGCAATTTCACCGTTCTTTTGCGCTTTGCCGCATACGATGCCCAAGGGAACGTTCTGGTCACCTGTGACATCACTTCTAGCCTCAACCTGGCGGCACCCCCTACGCGGACGCCTACACCCACGCGGACCGCGACACCGACTCCGTGTCCACCTTCGGTATGTACGCCCACACCTACACGCACCCCGACCCGTACCCCTACGCCAACCCGGACGCCTACGGTTACACCCACGCCCGATTGTTCCCGGGTGCGGATTTCCTCATTTGATGTTTCCGGAGACGATGTCGTGGCTCGCATTCGCAACGACAATCCTACATCGATTCGTCTGACCGACAGTCGTCTTGAGTGGTCCGATGTGGATGCGACCTATTCCGGGGCCTATGTGAACTGGTTCGACTTCAACGGGAATCGATATTACGGCGGCAACGATTATTCCTCGCCCACCAGCCGAGGTGCATCGGTATGGATGGGCGGAAATGGAAGTACGGCGACTTGGCGTGCTGACTTCAACGGTGCAGGCGCGCTGTTCGGTCGTTTCACCCTGGTGTTGACCTTTGATAACGTGTGTACCGTAAGTGCTACAATGGATATTCCTGTGCCGACGCCTACTTTTACCCCGCGACCGACCGCTACCCCCACGATGACACCGACCCCAACACCGACGGTAGCAGGAGCGACACCAACGCCAACACCTACTCTCTATACCAGAACCGGTGAGTGAGTAGTACAAGAAGAGAGGGGAAGCCCGGTGGAAGCAACCGGGCTTCTCAACCTTCAGACGAACGTTGTATACCTCAAGCACTTGGACAGGAACGACGATGAGGACATGCAGCAAACCTAACGTCAACAGGGGCAGTTCTTTGTTCCTTTTGATAGGTGTAGGGCTTTTGGGAATGGGTGTCTTTCTTGGTGGGTGTTCCTCTCCTTCTCGACAGGGCACAACATGGTCTGCCTCCATCACCCCAACCCCAACGCCTGAGCATTACGCTTTGGATGTGTCCAAACTGGGCTTGCGGCTTTGGGTTCCTCGGGGTTGGCAGGCCGTGCAGGGGGAAGGTCCGTCCGGCCCCTGGATTTTCCTGGTCCCTCTTGGGCGCTATAGCGATGAAGACGCCATGCTTTTCCCCCCACCTCTTTTAGACGCCGAGGAGGAAGGGATTCTCCTGCCTCCGGAGCCACCCTATATGTTGGCCTATGTCTACCTTCGCCCTGCGACGCGACCTTGGAAATCCCGTGAAGTGTATTTTGCCCTGGATGAACTCGGTATCCTCGTGGGAGAAACCCTGGAGGTACTTCCTTCTCCTACGGCTTTTCAAAGTCCTCGTGGGGCAGGATGGTATGTTGATTTTCGCCTGTCGACCTCCGAGGAGAGTGCGCTGCAAGCCCGATTGACTATTCTGAATACACCCTTCCCTCAATGGACCTTTGTCTTTTGGGGAATGGCCTCCCCGGACTCCTGGAGTGCCTTGCTGGAAACGTATCAGCAAGTGTTGTTACGGGTAGATTTCGTCCAGGCTCCCTCCGTGGTTGAAAGCGATTCATAAACCCTGGATCCATGTTCAAAGCGGGTGAGGATAGCGGGGAGCCCTTCCCGTTCATTTGCCTCCGGACTCCTGTCCGGTTTCGATGGGGACGGAACTGAAAGAGATAAAACAGACAGCGGCGAAGCCGCTGTCTGTTTTATCTCTCTTTTTCCTTTTCTCCTATTTTCGGCAACTTTTGAGTGAGTGCGCCCTTATTGCTCCATGATTTTGTACTTCCCCTATGTCGTGGTACAAATGGCTTTGAGTCGTAAGGAGTATCCAATGAGGCGATGGGCGTAACGGGCACGATGATGGCACAACAGAGGTTCCAACAAATTCCAGGATGGTTTCTCCTTCTCCTCCTCTTCCTATTGGCTGCCTGTCAGGCGCCTCTGCGTTCCGAGGTGCAGGTATCGCTCCGGGTTGAGGTGGACGGAGAGGTGCGCACGATCGCCGCCCAGGCAGGTCAAACGGTCGATCAGGCTTTAGCGTCGGCAGGCATTGATCTGGGCCCTTTGGACCGCACCGAACCTCCGGGTTATACCTTGGTGCGTGAGGGTCTCCTCGTGCGGGTCATCCGTGTAGAGGAAGACTTTCTTCAAGAAGATGAGATCATCCCTTTCGAACGGCGCACTTTGCGCAATGAAGCCCTTCCCGAGGGGGAGACCCGTTTGGTGCAAAGGGGAATCAACGGCCTGAGAAAGGTAACCTACCGGGTCTTGCGAGAGAATGGGGAGGAGGTTTCCCGCCAGATTGTTCGGGTCGAAGTCATCCGGGAGGCGGTTCCCGAAATCGTCATGGTGGGCGTGCGGCAGCCCTTCTTGGCCCGACCCATCCCGGGACGCCTTGCTTACCTCGCGGGAGGCAATGCCTGGGTGATGGAGGGCAACACCGGTGCCCGGCGCCCCGTGGTCTTGACTGGAGATTTGGACGGACGGGTGTTCCGTCTTTCCCCCGACGGCCGATGGCTACTCTTCACCCGGCAGGGTGGCGAGGAGGCCATCAACACCCTGTGGATGGTGGATTTGGATCAACCCGAGCCTCAACCCATCCCTCTTAATGTCGAGAACGTGGTGCACTTCGCCGCGTTCGCACCCCGACAGACCTGGCTCCTGGCCTATTCCACCGTCGAGCCTCGCCCCGGCCCCCCGGGTTGGCAGGCGAACAACGATCTGTACTTTCGTACTGTGCGGGAGGAAGGCCCTCTGCCAGGGCGGCTGGTTCTGGAAGCGCGTGCTGGCGGCATTTATGGTTGGTGGGGCACCACGTATGCCTGGCATCCCGAGGGGAAGACCCTGGCGTATGCCCGTCCCGACCAGGTGGGCTTGGTGGATGTCGTCAATAAAGGGCTGGAACCCTGGTTGACGTTTGTGCCTTATCAGGCCCAGGGAGATTGGGCCTGGGTACCAGGGTTGTCCTGGAGTCCCGAGGGTGACATCCTGTTCACGGTGTTGCACGGACGTCCGGGGGAAGACGTGGCCGAGGATGACCCTTACTTTGCCCTGGTCGCGCTGGCACCAGCGTACTGGGAAGGCCCGGTGGTGTTGGCGGAAAACGTGGGTATGTTCGCTTTCCCTGTGGCCTCACCAGCCCGGACCCTTTCCACGGGGGAACAGGCCTACTGGGTGGCCTACTTGCAGGCCCTTTTTCCCCAGCAGAGCGATACTTCCCGCTACCGACTGATGGTCATGGACCGGGACGGATCCAACAAGCGCTCTCTGTTTCCGGCGGAAGGGGAGCCCGGTCTGCCTCCCCAGCAGGTTCGTTGGTCCCCCGCACCCGTAGATGACCGTGGGCAGTGGGCCGTGGCCCTCATGTACCAAGGAAACCTTTACCTGGTTCTGGTGCCCTCGGGTGAGGTGATTCCCCTTACAGGAGATGGTCTGGTCACGGCGTTGGACTGGCGGTAGGCTTGTAGTACAATCAGGTGGGCGCGTATCCTTCGGAATGTGGAGTGGGAAGGAAAGTGTGGGATATGGCAGAATGAGGCTCATTTCGAGAGTGGCCGATACCAAGACTTTTGTAGAGGGACGGTCAGCCCGGTTGTGAGTTCGTCAGTGGTGGAACCTCAAATCGCGGGAATAGCCAGGTGTTGGAGATGGAAGTTGTGTATACGCAGGCGAAGGATGCAGCCTTGGCCTTGCAATGAGGTCTTCCAGCACCTAAAGCCATCATGTTCTTAAGGAGGATGAGCGATGCCCATTCGTGTCGAAATCATTGCCCAGGACCGGCGGGTATGGTCGGGCGAGGCAGATGTAGTGGTGCTTCCAGGTGGAGAGGGGGAGATGGGCGTGTTGCCCAACCACGCTCCCCTGCTCACTACTTTGGAACCCGGGTTTTTGCGTGTGAAGCGAGGGAATGAAGAGGAAGTGTTCACGGTGGTAGGTGGGTTCGCCGAAGTCCTGCCCGACAAGGTCATCGTGCTGGCCGATGCGGCAGAGCATGTGGAAGAAATCGACGAAGAACGCGCCCGCCGGGCGAAAGAGCGCGCGGAACGCCTCTTGGAGTCCGCGCCCTCCGATAGCGAAGCCTACCTGGCAGCACTGGCTGCCCTGCGGCGGGCGAACCTGCGCCTGGAAGCGGTGCGGCGATACCGGCGGGAGCAGCCGATTACCGCGCCTCCCCAGAGCACGGGTTCCGAATAACCTGGCCGAGGTTCCCCAGCGATGAGTCCCTGGTTTTCCCAGGACATCGGCGTGGACCTGGGTACGGAGAAGACTCGTATCGCCGTGCCCGAACGGGTCCTTTTGGAGGAGGCCACTCTGGCGGTTCTGGCCTTTGAGGACGACGTGCCCCGTATCGTGGCTTCAGGTGAAGAAGCCGAGACCATGATGGGGCGAGTCCCCGAAGGCCTGGAGGTGGTGCGTCCTCTGCAACATGGTGTGATTGCCTATTACGAGATCACCGAAGCGCTGTTGCGCTACCTGGTGCGCAAGTCCAGGGTGGGATCGTGGCTCTTCCGGCCCCGGGCCATGATCACCGTTCCCCATGGGGTGACCAGTGTGGAACAGCGGGCGGTGTACGAGGCCATGCTGCGGGCGGGTGCCCGGGAGGTGTACTTGATTCAGGCTCCCCTGGCGGCGGCCATCGGCGCGGATTTGCCCATCGGCACGCCAGCAGGAAACATGATTGTGTGC
Organism: Anaerolineales bacterium; assembly: GCA_015484985.1. Taxonomy (GTDB): domain Bacteria; phylum Chloroflexota; class Anaerolineae; order Anaerolineales; family DRMV01; genus S139-71. The sequence continues at coordinate 7,220 of WFUL01000171.1, forward strand.
CTGGGCGCGGGCGCGACCCAGGCCGCGGTCATTGCCATGTACGGCATCGTCAGCGCGGAGACCTTGCGCAAGGGCGGCCAGGACCTCAATGAGGCCATCGTGACTTACGTGCGTAAGAAGTACGGCGTGATTCTGGGACCGACTACGGCCGAGGAGGTCAAGCGGGCCATTGGCGCAGCCGTGCCCCTGGAGGAGGAATTGAGCATTGAGGTGCAGGGCCAGCATCAGGTGACCGGCCTCCCCAAGGCGGTGACCCTGGTGACCAGCGAAATCGTGGAAGCCATTTATGACGTGCTGCAAGAGATGGTGGCTACGGTGCAGAAGGTCATCGAGCAGAGCCCGCCCGAACTGGTGTCCGACATCATCGACCGGGGTGTGGCCCTGTGCGGCGGTACGGCCCTGCTCCGGGGCGTGGACCGCTTGATGACCAAGGAACTGGGCGTGCCGGCTTATCTTGTGGACCAGCCCTTGCATTGCACCGTGCTGGGCGCGGCCCGTGCGGTGGCCCTGTACCCTCGCTTACGGCGGCATTTGCCCCGTTTGATGTAATGTCACCCGAACGTGGATAACCTTTCGAAAGGAGATGGTGGGAGAAGGCCATGGACCGACGGCTGACCGAACATGGTGTCTGTTTCGTATGTGGTCGGGAGAACCCCCATGGCATCGGTGTGCAATGGTGGGTGCGGGAGGACGGCACGGTATATGCCCGCGTGGTCTTCCGAGAAGCCCAACAGGGTCCTCCGGACCATGCCCATGGAGGTGCCCTGGCCGCGGTGCTGGATGAAGCCATGGGGGCCTCGGTATGGGCCGCAGGTCACATGGTCTTGGCTGGCGAACTTCACATCCGCTATCTGCGCCCTGTGCCTCTGGGCCAGGAAGTGGTGGTGGAGGGTCGCATACGGGAACAAGAGGGGCGCAAGATTTACACCGAGGGCCGCATTTTGCTCCCGGACGGCACGGTGACCACCACTGCCCAGGGGCTTTTCATTGAGGCCCCCCATATGTTTCCACCGGATATTCCTTTGCGGTGGCAACCCGTGGATGCCCAAGGTTAGGACACAAGATTTCGAACAGTCGCTGTCAGGAGGGCCTTCTCTGGAACGCATAGGCCTGAACGGGCACGAGACCCAAATCCGCCGACAGCGGACGGCCGTCATCCTGTCCCGCTTGGTAGGCGTGCGATAGGGCTACGCGAAACTTTACCTGCTTTGTTCTCCTGGGGTAAAATTCCTCTGGGTCCAAACTTATCCAGACTTCAGGTGGATGCATAACACGTTGAGGAACGGGAAGATGTGTGGAAAACGTGCCCTCTGGTTGGGAGACGTGCTGGTTTTACTCATTATGACCACGGTGGGCTTCCTGGTCCATGGTACGTTGGCTCAGGTGGCCCGTCTGGCCCTGACCGCCGCGCTGGTGGCCGCGGCCTGGCTGGCCGTCGCGGCCTCCCTGGGGTTGATGGAACAGACCTGGATAGACATTCCCCGGTGGTGGCTCCGCATTGTATGGGCCGTGGTGCTGGCCGTTCCCCTGGCCCTTACGGTGCGGGGGTTGTTGCTCCGGCAGGACGTCAACCCCATGTTCCCCTTGGCCATGAGCACCTTTTCCTCTGTGGGTTTGCTTATTTGGAGGGGATGGTTCCGCTATAAGTGTCCATCCTCATAATGCCCTGGGCTCAGCCGGGCCATCTCCATGTTCGTGGTACAATCCCAGAGACTTTCCTTCACATTACATTGAGGAGAAAAGGGCATGACGCGAGCATTGACCGTGGTGCTGCCGATGGCGGGCAAAGGGACGCGCCTGCGCCCCTGGACCTGGACCCGGCCCAAGCCCTTGATTTATGTGGCTGGCAAGACGGTGCTGGAGCACATTTTGGACGGTCTTTTGCAGAGTCTTCCGGAACCAAAGCGTTTTGTTTTCGTCATCGGTTATCTAGGGGATCAAATTCGTGAGTTTATGGCCCAACATTACCCGGATGTGCAAGTGGAATATGTGCTCCAGGAGGAGGCTCTGGGACAATCCCACGCTCTTTACCTGGCTCGGGACTATCTGGAAGGTCCCACTTTGATGCTGTTCGCCGATACGCTGATGGAAACCTCGTTCGCCATGCTCAAAGATTTGCCCACAGATCGGGGGTTCGCCTGGGTACACGAAGTGCCGGACCCTCGACGTTTTGGTGTGGCCTTCGTGGAGGAGGGCCGTGTCGTGCGTATCGTGGAGAAGCCTGAGACCACGGAGCATCGCCTGGCTGTGGTGGGGTGTTATTACTTCCCCGAGGGAAAGACCCTGGCCCGAGCCGTGGAACGACAGTTGCAAGAAGACCTGCGTACCAAGGGCGAGTATTACATCGCGGATGCCATCAACCTGATGTTGCAGGAAGGGCTGTACATGGAGCCCGTCCCCGTTGATGTGTGGCTGGACGCGGGAACGTATGAAGCTCTGTTGGCCACCAACCGGTACTTGTTGGAGCACGGCCGGGATAACACGGTGGACGTGTTGAAACCCGGCCTGGTGGTCATCCCACCTGTGTACATTGACCCTACGGCGCGGGTAGAATACGCGGTCATTGGGCCCTATGTAACCGTGGGTCCTCATGTGGAAGTGCGCCGGGCTGTGGTTCGGAACAGCATCCTGGATGCCAATGCCCGGGTGGAGAACATGGTGGTGGAAAACAGCCTGGTAGGCCGTTATGTGCGCATCGAAGGGCGACCGTGGCACGGCTTTTTGGGTGACCATGCTCAGGTCCAGGCGTAACCAAGGGGTGCAGGTGCCCATTAACTAAGGGGAGGGGATGTTTCCCGGGGGTGCCGTTTATCACCCCCCTTCAAGAAGAAATCTCGTAAGCCGAATGCAGGAGGCCAACCATGATCATCGGTATCCCGAAGGAAATCAAGGACAACGAGTATCGCGTGGCGCAGACCCCGGGCGGGGTGGCCATGTTGGTGCAACATGGCCACCGGGTGCTGGTGCAGGCCGGTGCGGGGGAGGGTAGCGGTTTCTCCGACGAGGAATATCGACAGGCCGGTGCGGAAATCGTCGCCGAGGCCGCGGATGTCTGGAAAGGAGCGGACCTGATTCTCAAGGTCAAGGAGCCCCTTCCGCAGGAGTACGACTATTTGCGTCCCGGATTGCTGTTGTTCACCTATCTCCACCTGGCGGCCGATGAGCGCCTGACCCACGAACTCATGAAGCGCCAGGTGACGGCCATTGCCTACGAGACCGTCGAACTGGATGACGGACGTCTGCCGCTCCTGGTCCCCATGAGCGAAGTGGCCGGGCGCATGGCCGTGCAGATTGGCGCGCATTACCTGGAGAAGACCCAGGGTGGTCGTGGGAAACTCCTGGGCGGTATCCCCGGCGTGCGGCCCGCAGACGTGGTCATCATTGGTGGGGGCACGGTGGGCATCAACGCGGCCAAGATTGCCTTGGGCATGGGCGCGCACGTGGTCATCATCGAGAAGAACCCGGACCGCCTCCGTTACCTGGACGAGGTGCTCCACGGGAACCTGACCACCCTGGCCTCGAACCCCCGCAACATCGAGGACTCCGTGCGGGTGGCGGACCTGGTCATCGGCGCGGTGTTGATTCCTGGCGCGCGAGCGCCCATCCTGGTGAGCCGAGACCTGGTGGCCAAGATGAAGCCCGGTTCGGTCATCATTGACGTGGCCGTGGACCAGGGCGGGTGCGTGGAGACCATCCGGCCCACCACCCACAGCCACCCCACCTACGTGGTGGATGGCGTGATTCACTACGGCGTGACCAACATGCCGGGCGCGGTGCCGCGCACTTCCACC
>WFUL01000172.1 GCA_015484985.1 Anaerolineales bacterium
GTCCGTTTCTGGGCCATTTGGCGGGCATGGCGGCCCTGGCCGTGTGCCAGGTCTTGGAGGAAGAGGGCTTGCACCCGAGCATTAAGTGGCCCAACGATATCCTCTTAGCAGGGCGTAAAGCCGCGGGTATCTTGATTGAGACCTCCTGGGAACAGGGACCCGTCCCTGCCTACGCCATTGTAGGCATCGGGCTCAACGTCAAAACCGAAGCCCTTCCCCCTTCCGACCAGGTGGATTTTCCGGCCACCGCGCTGGAAGCCCATCTAAAGAAGCCGGTTCGCCGGCCGCATTTGTTGGCGCGCATCTGGAAGCAACTCTTCCGTTGGCGCCTACAAATCGGTCAGGAGGTCTTGTGGCGGGCCTGGAACACCCGACTGGCCTATCGCCATCAGGAGGTGCTTGTCACAGTAGGGAATCAGACCCAGCGTGCTTATCTACTGGGTATAGCCTCGGATGGCCGCCTTCGAGTCCAAGGGCCATCCGGAGAAGAGACTTTACTTTCCACAGTTGTTCATCTTCGTCCTTTCATCTCCTTCGTACATGCTCCCTGATCGATGATTGAACTAACCCCGACCAACACTACTCTTCCATCGCGGTCTTGCCCTTTTTCGTCGTTTTTGCCGTGCCCATGGCTCATTTTACAACACATGTGCTCATCACCCGAATCGGGTGAAAAGGTGCGTGCTACATCCTACACGCAGGCCTGACCGGGCCCAGGACCCCAGGGAGAGATTTTCCAGGAAAAAGCCCGGTGGTTGGTGAAAGCACACATGGTCCATGAGTCATGCCCATTTACAATTTATCTGCTGTATAGCAAGTAAATCCATACCCACAGGGGGATCAATCCGGCAATGGCCAGGGCCGCGAGCAGGCCTAACAGGAGGGTTAGGGGATCCAGGATTGTCGTAAAGGATGAGGACGGAGGAGAAAGAGGTTGCACGGGGGATGCTGTAGGCCGCACGGACTCGGATATGGAAGGGGACGGCTTGGACACCATGGACGAGGGCGTGGTTGGTCGGGGCAACTCAGGGAGGGGCACCTGCACAGTTTTCTGGGCCTCGGGTAGGGGAACGGCGCGGGTCTCCTCTCGTTCGGTGAAGAGAAGCAGGACCCGGCCCAGGTGGTCGGCGGTGCGGAAACGTCGAGTGGGCCTCTTATCCAGGACCTTGAGGAGCACGCGTTCCAGTTTCTCGGGAAGGTCCCTTCGCCAGCGGCGGGGTGGGATGGGCGCGACCTGGGCATGGGCCTGGACCCACTCCTCGGTGCTGTGGGCCGTATAGGGCAGGCGTCCGGTGAGCATTTCGTAGAGCAGCAGGCCCAGGGCGTATACATCCGAGGCCGGGAGGATGGGGTCCCCGCGCGCGTGTTCGGGGGAAAGGTAACGGGGCGAGCCCCAGACAAAACGCCGACCCTTTTCGGATTCCTCCGTGCGCAAAACGCCAATGGCCCCGGCCAATCCGAAGTCGGTGACCTTGAGACGCCGGTCCGGCAGAACCAACAAGTTGGAAGGCTTGAGGTCGCCGTGAACCAGCCCGGCGCGGTGGACGTAGCCCACGCCCGCGCAGGCCTGGACCATGAGGTAAAGGGCGTCTTCCAGGGTCATGGGGGCTTCGTGGCGGATATGCCAGGCCAGGGTGTGCCCAGGCACGTATTCCATGACCATGAACACCGTGTCTCCTTCTTCCCCCACGTCGTAGATGGTCACCAGATTGGGATGGTTGAGTTTCGCGGCCAGTCGGGCCTCTTCCAGGAAGCGGGTGCGGAAGTCGGGCCGTCGGGCGTATTGAGGACGCAGGATTTTCACCGCCACGTCCCGGTCTAGTTTCAGATCCCGGGCCCGGTAGACCCAGGCCATGCCCCCGCCGCCCAACATATCCTGAAGGCGATAGCGGCCCATTAAGGTCTGGTCCGGACCGAGATGAGGGGTGTCGGCGGGGTCTTGTGATTCCCCGGGAGGTGGAGGAGTAGAAGGACGCCAGGTCATCTCAGGGCCTCCAGGGCGGCCTGAGCCGCGGCCGCGTCCTGCACCGCGAGGCCCACGGATTTGAACAGGGTGACCTGGTCCCGATGGGTCCGACCGGGCCTGCGGCCCAGGACGATTTCGCCCAGTTCCACCAGCGCATCTTCGGTCAGCAAGCCCCGGGCCAGGGCCTGGGAAATTTCGCCCGATTCGGCCTGGACGGCCTCGCGGCTGTCCACCACCACGTAGGCGCGGGCCACGGTTTCCAGGGGGACTTCCACCATCTCCGTGGTATAGGAGCCCACCGCGTTGATGTGGGTGCCGGGCCGCAAGTCCTGGGGATCAAACACGGGGGTGGAAGACGTGGTCGCGGTGCACACCACATCGGCCTCGGCCAGGGCCTGGGCGGGGGAATCCGCGGCTCGCATGTCCTTGGGGATGGGCCCCTTCCCGGCCAGTTCTTCGATAAGGGCCTCCACGTGGCTGCGGGTGGGCGCGTAGACCCAGACCCGTTCAATGGGCCGGACAGTGCACACGGCCTCGATTTGCGTTCGGGCCTGGACCCCCGCGCCAAACACGGCCAGCACGTGGGCGTCCTCCCGGGCCAGCAGCCGGGTGGCCAGACCCGAAGCCGCGCCGGTGCGAATGGCCGTGAGGGTGGCCCCTTCCAGGACCGCGAGGGGCCGGCCGGTTTCGGGTTCCAGCACCAGCACCGCGGCGTAGATAAGGGGATGGCCCTTTTGGGGGTTGTGGGGGTATACCGAGACCAACTTCATGGCCAGGGCCTCACCCTGTTCGTCGTGCAGGTACGCGGGCATATGCAGCACCACCGCGTCGTGCGGGGGTACCGCGAGCCGCAGCCGCAAAGGCATCTCCACCTGTCCCGCGCTGTACGCGGCAAAAGCCCGGGCCATGGCCTCAATGGCCCGCGTCATGGGCAGGGCCTGACGAACGGCTTGCGCATCCAGATAATGCATGACCGTCTTTCCTCAAAATTTCACGGGGTCTTATCTTTTGGAGAATTATACCCTCTAAGGAGGATTCGCCCTCGAAATTTCCCTGTTGCATACTCATATTTTGCGAGATTCAAGGCTGAAGTTATCTTCGGTATATCTCGCGTAGTTCTGTCCGGGCACGGGACAGAACTATCTACGGCTTGCAGAGATGGGACGAAATTTCTCTCTCCACATCTCTCAAGACACGCTACAATGGAGATGACACCTTTCCGGCCCTATGGGCCGGGCCATCAACTTTTAAGGAGCTTGTTTATGAGTCCGCAAGATTCCCCCAAGCGAACCGTCAAGGCCAATGACGTGGTCACCCTGGAGTACACCCTCACCGTAGACGGCCAGGTTGTGGATTCGTCGGAACAGCACGGTCCTGTGTCCTACATTCACGGCGTTGGTCAGATGATTCCCGGTCTGGAGAAGGCCATTGAGGGTATGGCCGTAGGGGACAGCAAAGAGGTGGTGGTACCACCCGAGGAGGGATACGGCCCCGAAGACCCCGAGGCCTTCATCTCGATTCCTCGCAACGAGTTCCCCCCGACCATTCCCCTAGACGTGGGCACAGGCGTACAGTTGAGCGATCCCCAGGGCCGGGTCTTCAACGCAGTGATTCATGAAGTGGCCGACGACCATGTAGTGCTCAACTTCAACCATCCTCTGGCCGGCAAGACCTTGTATTTCACCGTCAAGGTGGTGGGTCTACGGGAAGCCACAACGGAGGAACTGGCCCACGGGCATGTGCACGGCGAAGGTGGCCACGAGCATTAAAGTTCACACTCGTACTGACCAGCGCTCATCCAAACGCCACAAGCCCACCTCTTCGGCGATACGCAGGGCTTCCCGATATTCGTCCAGGGTCAATGGTCGGTTGATCTCAGGGTATTTGTTGTCGCTGACCTGGTATTCAGGCCGGTATTGGGCCATGACGTTGACGTAGGTATCCGGGGAGAGTTCCCGGGCCACCCAGGTAAGGATGGCCCGGGTCTCTTCCAACATCCCCGGCATGACCAGGTGCCGGAGGAGCACTCCCCGACGGGCCAGGCCCTGTTCGTTCATTTTCAGTACCCCGACCTGCCGGTGCATTTCCTTGATGACCTGCCGGGCGACTTCGGGATAGTCAGGGGCCTTGAGGTAACGCCGGGCCCGTTCCCGACTCCAGAATTTGAAATCGGGCATGTAGATGTCCACAACACCGTCCAGCAGACGCAGGGTGTGCATGGAATCGTAGGCTGAAGTGTTGTACACGATGGGAAGGCGCAGACCTTCTTCCACCGCGAGGAGCAGGGCCTCTAGAATCTGCGGGACCACGTGTTCGGGGGTCACCCAGTTGATGTTGTGGCAACCCACTTCTTGCAACCGCAGCATGACCCCAGCCAGTTCCTCAGGCCGCAGCTCCGGTCCTGCAGGTTGCTGGCTGATGTCCCAGTTCTGGCAGAACACACACCGCAAGTTGCACCCGCTGAAGAAGATGGTCCCCGACCCCCGCCAGCCCCGCAGAGGGTCTTCTTCGCCGAAATGGGGGAAGGCACTGGCCACCCGGGCATAGCGGCCGATGCGGCAGATTTTCGTTTCATTGGCCAGGCGGTTGATGCGACAGTTGCGGGGGCAGACTTCGCAGGAGGCCAGCAATTGCCGGGCCTCCTCAACCCGCCGCGCGAGCTCACCGCTTCGGTAGAGGGCCAGGTAGGCGGGTTCAAAGTCCTTTTCGGGGAGGAGGAATTCCGGTTCCGGCCGTCGCAGCACCCTTTACCTCCTAGAGTACATCCTATCGTTTGTCTAAAAGCATACCGGAAAACGTTCTTTATGGGGACATTCCTCTATGGATAGAACGTTTGGACCGCTTCTACAGGCAGGTATTTTCTTTGGAACGCATAGGTCTGCGTGAGACGCTGACCGCCCCTTCCAAGCAAAGCATCCCCCCTCTTTACTCTTTGTCCAAAGTCTTGTCTAAAGCTCGTCTCAAGGCCTCAGATTCGGACAGGAGTTTGGACAGCCTCTGCAAGAAGGAATTGTTCCTTGAGCACATAGGACCGAACGGACACGGGACCCAAAGTCCGCCGTCAGCTATCGTCCGACGGCTGCCGGCCCTTTCCTGCGGTCCAGGACCCGATTCGTCCTACGCGAAACGTTGGTGTCCTTTCTCGGCAGGCGTCACCACCCTATTATCCAAACCTCAAGGCTCGAGGCACCTTGACGAGCCTAATGCCTTTGGTATACTAAGCGATGCCAAAAGCAATGGCTTTTCCGGCCCCGTGGTGTAGCCTGGACGAACACGCCGCCCTGTCAAGGCGGAGATCGCGGGTTCGAATCCCGTCGGGGCCGCTTTCTTTTTAAGCCCCTACAGGTTCAGGAGGTCTCCCCATGGCGTCCTTGCAGGAGGTACTTCCCGGGGCCCACACCGCGGTGACCCAGTGC
>WFUL01000173.1 GCA_015484985.1 Anaerolineales bacterium
TGGCTTTTCGTACCAACATCCAGCGCAACATATCCGCAGGAAACCGCTTCCAGTTGTCTTTGTTCAGAAGATTCTCCCGCTTAGCATCTTCAGGTGTCACCTCAAACGTAATGCTGGTCGTACCATCCCAGCGAGTAAACGTCGCTTTTGCCCGCCGGGCCGTGGTCTCGTGCCACTTCACCTTCCCGCCCCGGCTCAGGAACAGGGCCAACATCGCCTGGGCGGACATCGTGGGTCGCCCTTTCACCACATGGAACACACCGAACGCCTGGGCGGGATGCATCCCCAGAGCGTGGGCCATCATCACGATGGCAAACGCCTGGTCCTTGTCCCGCACGTCGAAAAAGCCCGACCGGGCAAAACGCTCGGCTATGCGCTCCAACGCCTCTATCGTCCATTCCGCCCGCATGGGCGCTATCTGAGACCGCTGCGACTCGTGTTCGTAACGGGCCAGTTCTTCCGTCATGGCACACCTCCTTCAGCTTAGGCTGAAAGGCCCTTTCAGGCCAAAGTTCCCAAAAATCTTTCCGGCAAAGTCCATCATGATTCGATGGACACGCTCAAGCAGGTTCTGAAGGTCCCGAAAATCACCACTTTTCAGAGCCTTTTCCAAGTCCCGGTAGAACGCCTGTTCTATATCCTGGTGTCCTTTGCCGAAGTAAAGCACCCGGGACCGATATATGGCATCGGCCAACATCCAGGCGATATTCTCTACAGCCAGTCGCTTTTCTACTGGAACCTTATCGGGCGGCAACACCATCGCGGTCAAGTAAGCGAAAATCGAACCATGCATCAGGTTCCAGAAGTGCTCCGGGCCTCCTCCCGCATGCCGGACGCCCTGGGCATACTTCAGGGTCGTACGCAATACAGGCGAAATGGCTCCGGCCCAGGGCATCCCAAACACATGTGCCATCTCCGCAACCATGCGCTCGATAACAAATTGCGCCAGCGGTTCAGGAACGTATTCCCTGGCCTGTTGGTCCAGGTCGTCTCGCATATGCACGGCGATGAACAACACCATCGCGTAGAAATCAGTCATATAGTCCACCACGCGAACGGACACCGCAGGCCGCTCATTCCCTTCCTTCAGGAAACGCTCCAGGTCTTCCTGAAGGACGCGCAAAAATTCGAGAAAAGATTCCCGATGTCCCATGACACACCTCCTAACGTCGAGATTGCAGTTCCGCTTCCAGGGCTTCCAGGACTTCGTACAGGGGTGGCTGAGTCTGGGAGAACACGATGTAGTCGGGATGCGCAGCCACACCGCCCAGGGCTTCCAGTTTCTCCCGGACCTTCTCCGGGACGGGACGCCCACCACGCCGGGCTACCACCACAACCCGAAACTCCGGCGCGCCGATATACCAGTCGTAGCCACGGCGCGCAAACATCTCGTTCATCATGTTGCGCGCCACGGTCACAATGGCAACCGACTCCCCGTCCGCCGTCCGGGCAACCATCGGGGCATAGGCCAGAAGTTCCTTCCTGGCCCAGTCCAGGCGCTTCATTAGGGCCGGAAACCGGTCCCGGAGCCAGCGCACAAACCGCTTGGTCTGCCAGTCCTGGGCGGGCACGCCCAGGGCCATGTCCAGCACCTGGAACAGTTCGGATTCCTCGCCCGGTTCCAGGATGTCCCGCAGGCCCCAGACGGCCCACTTCAGGCTTCCCCAACCGAAACGGTCCTTGCTGGTTCCGCCCCGGGCTGCCTCGGACAGGTACAGAACCAGCACGCGCATCTTCGCAATTTCCTGCATCACCGTGAAATTCATCTGGTCCGCAGCCAGAGCCAGGTTCAGGCCCTGGTGAATAGCGGCCCAAGTCTCATCCCCATCCCACTCTTCCCGCAGGACGGGCAGCGGGATAGGTTTCTGGGCCAGGTACTCATACACAAGTCGGGGAATGCTTTTTGTAATCATGACTCTCCTCCTTCGTCGGAAGTCTCGGGTTGTGTTGTACTGCTTGTTATCTGAAATCGTAGATTTATGGTCGTAACTGTGGAATTCGAAAGTGGCGGTTTTTCAGGCACGGAAAAGCCCGGCACCGAAACGGCAGGGTTCGGCAGGGCATCATCGGGGTTGGTGGTCAGCACCAGGCACAGGTCAAAGTCCATGTCAAAAGTAATGCACACCGCCCCGCCAAAATTCTTCGGGTCCAGCAAAAACCCGGATTTCGGCGAACCACGGTCGCCAAGCCACCATCGGGCAACCAGGGTGCGGATGGAAACCACGGGCACCCTCTGTTTCCACACCAAAGCCTCTGTGTTCCAGGTTACCCGGGCCGTGCGCCAGATGTTTCCTTCTTCCAGGTCCCAATCGGTGTACCGCCAGCGGGGGCGAACCTTGATAGCCGGGACCTCAACCAGACGATGGTCCTGGTCCCGCATCTTCAGAACCGTCGTGCCCAGAAGGAACGTCATCATGATGGCCCGGGCCTGGGCCAGGTCGGTCTGGTCATGCTTCCAGCGCACGAAAGGCTGAAGGAACACCGGATAGGTATGAACCGCGAGCACGCCTGGGACGTAGCGGACCACGCCATTGCGCTCGGTCACCAGTTCGCCCAGAACGCCGGCCTCTCGGACGTAGAGGTGCATCAGCGCCGGAGCAAACCGGGCCATCTCATGGCTGTTTTTCACGAATTCGTAGACCTCCCGCATGACGTCCTGCATCTCACTCCTCCATAACCTCATCGAAGACTCGGGCCACCAAGGGCACGGCCTGTTCCACGAAAGCCTTTGGCTCGGCCACGGTCAGGGCCATGCCCCGGACGCCCGGGACCTGAGAGAAGTACTCCACCACCTCCTCGGCACCGTGCCCAATACCAAGAAAGGCAAAACGCACGCCCTGGACCGCCAGTTCTGCCACCTTCGTGAGTGCTTCCTCGGCATCGTAAAAATCCATGTCGGTGATGACCACCACGTCAGCGGCCCGAAATTCGCTCTCCTCCAACAGGTCCTGTACCTGCCACAGGCCCCGCAAGAATCGTGTCCCACCGCCCTCCCAGGCCGCCACAGCCCGGGCCATATCCTGGGGGGCTTCAATGACCTGTCTCCAGGCCGACCCTGAAAAACCCACATACGCCACGGGCCGGCCTTCCTCGTGGACAGCCTGGGCCAAAGCGTAGAACAGGGCCTTGGCGTGAATGCGCAAACCATCCATCGAACCGGACTCATCCAGGACGAAAATCACCGGCCCATCGGCCTTCCCAGGGGCCATGTCCAGGCCGAGGGTCTGGCGCTGCTGCAAGCGCCGAATTTGCTCGGCCCGGACCACGGCCGGAACCTGGGGAGCCAGGCGGACCAATTCAAAAGGAAGAAGGGCCAGCACATTGTCCGTACCCTGGACACGGCCCCGGATGCCCCGGTTGTCCAGGCCCTGCATAGCCTGATTTAGCCGGGACCGCAGGGCACGACCCAGGCGCACGATGTCCAGGGCCTGCATGTCACCCAGGACGCGTAGCAGGTTCAGGTCCCAGGTCCGCTCTTGGACCTCGGTCCCCGCCCCAGGCATAGCCTGCTCCATATCCTTTGCCGCGCCCTCGCCCTGGGCGACGCTCTGGATTTCCCACTCAATCTGCTTGCCCTGTTCTTGCATCATCTGAGCCATCGCCTGGGCCATTGCCTGGGCCATTGCCTGGGCCAGGTCTTGACCTTGTCCCTGCCCCTGTCCCTGGCCTTGCTGGCCGCCATTGTCTCCATCATCCCCACCACCTTCACCAGGCGGCTCTTCACGGAACAGGTACTGTGCCAGGCCCTGGGCGACCCTTTCCCAGGCTGCCGCGGACCGGTACAGGCTGTAACGTGTGGACCGAACCAGACGCATGAGGTCCCGGTACTGGTCCGGGTACTGTTCCTTCAGAAGGCCCAGGGCTTCCCGAATGCGGGAAACACCGGGACCGGAAGGGTCGCCGCCCAAAATGCCTATCATCATGGACGGCCCGGAAATCAGAGAAGTCAGGCCGCCCCCGCCCGACACCTTTTCCGAGTCATCCGGGCGGAGACGACCCTCGAAGAAGAGCCAGTACAGGTCCCCCAGGGCTCCCTCGATGGCCGGGACCTGGGAGACCTTCTCGTCCGGGACCTCGGTCCGCACCTGTTCCCGCACCCCCAGGGCGCGCAACAGCATGGCGTGCCGCGCATCCCCGGGGATGCGGACCTGGGTCTCACGGCGAATATGTGCCGGGTTCAGGTTCAGAATAACCTCGCTCATTCCTCATCCTCCTCGGTTTCCTGGAAATACTCAGGCATGACCTCCCGCACCCAGTCAGGCACCAGGGCCTGCCATCCGGTACCGCGCAAGGCCGCTCCCAAAACGTCCTGCAAGGTCTTCATCTCTTCCTTCCATTCCTGAGTCGCGGCCACTCCCGCGGCCTGAGCGTCTTTCTCGACGTTCTTGGCGGCCTCGATGACGGCCTGTAAAGCCATGACATTCATTTGTTCCTGGCCCTGGGCCTCATCCAGGAATTGCCGCCAGACTGCTTCCAACAGACCTCGAACCTTTGTCCGGGCACCCCCGCCCAGGGGTTGCGCAAACAAGTCAGCAATGACTGCCCGAATGTCAGCCGAGGGCGCGGGCAGGGTCAGAGGCAACAGGCCAACCCAGACATCCGCCACGGCCCCAGGGATGTTGTGGTTGTTGGCCCGCACCAGAAAAGCCACCCCAGACACCAGGAGCCGCGCCCATTGGCGCTCAAGCCGAGGCGTCAAACGCTCCCGGATGGTCGCCAGGGCGTTTTGGACCTGCTGTTCACCCATACCCCCCAAACCCAGAAGGGCTACCACCTGGTCATCAGGCATCGCCAGCAGGTCCAGGAACCGGGCCAGGATGCCCGTGGCCTCCTGGACAGCCTGGGCCTTTTCTTCATCCGAGGGGCCGCTTTCGAACAGTTCCCAGGCCACGGGAGCCATATCTGCCACGTGCTGACGCACCGCACCAATGACCGGGTCGCTCTGCCCGGCCAGGGCATGCGCCCGAAAAATATCGAGTAGATGCTTTTTCTCTGGGTCGGTCTTCCACTCAATCCAGACCGCAAACCGGCTTGCCAGAGCCTCGAACCGTTGGCCGCGGGGCCACCAGTTCGCGGTGGCAACCGTGACCATATGGCGACCCTGGGGCGGGTCCAAGACGGGCAAGAGCGCATCCAAAGCGGCCTCGTTAGCGCGGCTGATTTCATCAAAGAGCCAAGCGGAAATTTGCTGGTCGTGAGGTGTGCCAACGCGGCTGATGACCAACCGCCCGGACTGCAAGTATTCGGCCACGTCCACGGCCCCACTTACCACCTCGGGCGGCGTGTTTGGGGCGAATTCAATCACCCCAAAGCCACCTTCACCAAAGACCTCGGCCAACACCGCCCAGGTGGTCTTGGTTTTGCCCCATCCGGGCGGACCCACAAGCAGGACATGCTCACGGGCGGAAATGGCGATAAGCAGGGACTCAATTCGACTTAGCATGATGCACCTCCTCATTTGATATTCCAAAGCCCCGGGCCGGAGTCGAACCGGCCCAAACGCTACCCGCGGGGCTACTTCGAAGCAATCAGGGCCTCAATCGCGGTTTTCACAGTCTCCAGTTGCTCCAGGTCCATATCCTGGAGCAGTTGCAACACCGCGGCCACCTTCGGGTCCACTTCGGTATCGCCACCATTGGCCCGGGCCTGGAGTTCGGCCTTACGCCGCTCCAGTTCGGCCAGGGCCTGTCGGTACACCTTCTTGGCAGCGGCCAGGATATCCGCCACAGCCTCATCGGGGACCCGATGCTTCTGGGGCAGGTAACCCATCCAGCGGAGATGCCCGGGATGGACCCTCACCCAGGCATCTGCGATACGAAGTACCGCACTATCGCGCCGGATGGCGCAACCAGTGCGAAAATCTTTCACGAGACGCTTCTTGGCCTCGTAGGTGTCGGGATGTTTCCTGCTTCCCCCGATACCGTTGGGAAAGGTGATGTCCAGCATCACCTCCCCGTCCTTTTCATAGGCCACAACCCAAATGGGCATCTCGATGATGGTTGGCTCCTCATGAGCCAGAGCGGAAGGCTTCTCTTGGCGGGCAACCCAACCAGTAAATTCGACGGCCAGGACTTCATGGTCCTGGTCTAATTCGGGCATCTCACTTCGCTCAATTCGGAAATACTCCGTTCGGCCAATCATCGCTCTCACTCCTCTCATTTGGGATTTTCACCCCCTATTATACAGAGACTGTCCGGCTTGTCAAGGGGTTTTTACGAAAAAGGGCCGGGAAAATCCCGGCCCTTTTTGTTAAAAAAACTATCAACGTAAGCGCCCAACGGCCCGCAGGGCCTCCTCGATGGTGTGCACCACAACAACCTTCCCGGCAAGGTGCCAAGACTTCCAGGTTTCGAAAAATCGACGCTCAGCCTCGGTAAAACGCTCCCGGCCTGGCGTCTTCAGTTCCAACAGGAAAATCTCTGGCATATCGGTATAGCGATTCCATCCGCCCACCACCAGGTCCGGGAACCCGTTTCCCACACCCGACGCAACGAACACCGGACATCCAGCCTGGCGCAAAGCATGAACAATGTCACGCTGAACCGTATCTATCTTTCCGGCCCGTCGCATGGCTCACCTCCTGCAATCCTCGTCTTGAAGCCCACTCTGGCGGTGCGAATAGCCAGAGTTGCCCAGGCCGATACCTGGCCTGGAGACTGAGATGACATCGCTGACATAACGCCACCAAGTTCTCATAAGCACAATTGGCAGGATTGCCATCCAGATGATGAACGGTCAAAGTGTGCCCCGTGGCCGGGTCATGTGGATGACCGCAATGCTCACATTTCCACCCGGCCCGCTCTTTCACCTGCCGGGCAATTGCATCCCAATCGTCTGGGTATCTTTCCCGTTTCCACGGCATCGTCATATCTCCTTGCTACTTCTCCGGCCCCTCGCCGTTTTGGGACATGGCAAATCGGCGCACGGCATAGGACGCCGTACTCGTGGACACCCCATAGCGCCGGGCGATTTCCCGAACGCCAGGCAGGGCATCCGGGCTTCCATAGTCCTGGCGCAAACGTTCCGCCAATCTGACCACAGCGGGGCGGCTCAGGCGGTCCTGTTCGCGCTGTTCGCGCGAACGTCCCTGCGAACGCCCCGAGAACGCCTGTTCCTTCAGGGCCTGGTACGCCTCGGTGCGTTCCCAAGCCTTTTTCAGGCCCATCTCCCAGGCCCGCATTTCCGCCTTCCAACGTTCCAGGGCCTGGCGGTTTCGAATGAGCACCGCCGCGGCATCCGCCCCGGCCACCTCAGACATACCAAACACCGCCAGGCTCCCGCCCACGCCCTGGGTCAAAACCAACATCCATTCCACCACAGGGGCCAGGCCCTGGGCCAGGTCCTGAGTCATACCCAGGGCCTGAACCACGCCCGCGATGGCGGAGATAGACAGGAAGAGGCCCACCACGAGCCAATATCGAAAACCCGAACCCAGGTCGGCCTCATCGTTTTTCGTCGCCTGGTTCCAGGAACGCACATAGCCCAGGGTCGCCAGGCCGCCCTCGACGAAGAGCATAGCGAAAAAGGCTTCCAGGACGGCCAGGCCCTGGCCCAGGCCCGAAGCCTGCGCCGCCCGGTAAAAAGCGTGCGCGGTACGCAGGCTCACGGCCAGCACCCCGGCCAGGGCCGCCAGGATGAGGAACCACGTCCGCAAGGGCATCCCTTCCCGCAGGCTCGGTTTTTGTGGGGGCGGGACAACCCGGGCGTAATACTCCCGAAACCGCTCAAACGCCTGGGCCATCTCCATCGTCATGGCCGCCTCCTCAGAAGTCCAGCAGGCTATTCAGGCGCTTCTGAATGCCCTTGGAGTCGGCCTTCTGGGTCTGGGTCTGGGGCTGAATGCCAGACCGGACCTGGGGCTTCGCCACCTTCTTCACCGGAACGGTTCGGACTGCAACGGGCTTCGGCCCCGTACCATTCACACTCTGGGCCATCCGGCGCAGGTAGGACGTGACCAGGATGCTCAGAGGTTCATTCGCACCGGACAGCAGGCCAATGAGCCCGGCCATCACCCGGTACATGACACCACCTTCCTTCCAGGCAAACCCGGGCGTATCGGCCAGGCCCATCCACACCCGCACGGGCGAGATGTCCACCAGGATGTCGTACACGCCCACAGCCAGGGCCACAATGATAAGGGAGACCGAAGCCAGAAGCCCCAGGGCCTCTTTCCATGAGGGCTTGCGCAAACGCAGCCCGGACCGAGGCAAGAGTTCGATGGCGATGTTCCAGAACACCATGCCCACCACAGACGTAGCCAGGCTGAAGGCGAAGAACAGCGCCCAGTCCGCCCAGGCATCGCCCGTATTCAGGTGGGGCAGGTTCATGTCCCAACCGACCGCGCCCACGGCCACGTCAATCAGCATCAGCGCCGGATAACCCAAGGCGGCCATGAGCAGGTTCAGTACCCGGCGCAAGACGTGGGTCACGTCCGAGACCATCGCCCAAAACTCCTCCGCTGACGCGTTCATCAGGTACTCCATGATACCACCACGCATAACGCACCTCCTTTCAGGAATTCCAGATGACAATAAGCAGGGCCAGGGTCGTCATAAGCATCACGGCCATGATGTAGAGGATGCATCCCCACGTGAGCCAGCGTTCACGCCACATCGCGCACCTCCTCGAAAGCCTGGTCTATGTCTTCCAGCAGTTCTCGCAGTTCCTGCGCCTCAACCCGGTCCATCGGCCCGGAAAAGTCCGGGGTCACGTAATAGGTGGGCGTACCGGTCAGGTCGGCCACGCGCACGTGAATCCGCAGCGCCGGATTCTGTCGCACGGCAAAGAACAAGTCCAGGCCGCCCGGAATCACCGACACCGTGTAAGGCCAGGACTCCCGCACACCGCGGGATTCCAGGGCCTTCAGGAACCTCATACGTCGCTCGACCAGCACCTGTTGCCGGTTCATCGCCACACCTCCCGCCCGAAAAGGTAGACAAAAGGCCAGAGGAAAAGGGTCAGGGCGAAACGGATGAAGGACTGTAACACGGCATCATCATCCACGGCGAAGAAAAACCCCGCCAAAAAGTACATCGTCACCAGGAAGAACAGAATGCCTTTCAGCGTCATGACGCACCTCCTCAATTTTCGAAAATGTCCGGCCCGACGCGCACCCAGCGCTTCAGGTCTGGGTCCCATTCAAAGATGGGTTGCGTCCGGGTCACCATGAGGGGCTTGTTTGGCCTTTCATACACCCGGAGCCGGGGCCGGGTGCCGGCATACCACCAGGTATAGCCCGACGCCCACTCATCTTGCGAGACCCGAACCTCAATCCATCCGGCCTGAACCTCATGCTCCAGGTCGGCCTCCCATTTGGCCTTCATCTGGGCCTCCAGGACATCAGGGCAGAGGTCCTGAATGAACACGTTCCGCGGTCCCACCTGCGCCGCCATCGCTCATCCCTCCAGAACCAACAGGGCTTCGATTTCCTGCACGCTGCCCTCGTCCGTCACGCCGATGACCATCGCCTTTCCGGGCAGGGAAACGTAAAGTTCATAGCCCACCAATTCATCGTTCTCCCCATAAATCTCACGCACGGCCGCGATGGTCCCAGGGCGCAAGTGCCAGGTCTTCCCCGTGATGTCTACCACGGTCACAAAAGGCTTCTGTCCCTTCATGGCCTCACCTCCATTTTGGATAGGATTCCGGCGAAATGCCGTATGCATCGGCCATTTTCAGGTAGGCCGCCGTCCAGAGAATACGCCGCAAAGCCAGGTGCCCAACACCAAAATCCTCTTTGACGCCTATCTCCCGGGCCACGTGGTCATGGGCGCGGGCAAAGGCATAGGCCACGGCGATACCCGGCCCGCCACCCCAAATCCGCTTCTCCCGGACTTCAGCCAGGGCATTTTCGATGACCTCATCCGCCATTTCCAGAACCCGGTCCAGGTCCTCTTCGCTGAGCCAGTCCGAGGGCAGCATTCCGGCCTGCTTCAGACGCTCGTACCAGACCGGTTGCAGGTCCGGCTCTACAACGTCCCACACTTCGCGGTAAGCCACGATGCTACGCAGGATGTGGCTTTTCTCATATTCGCTCAGGCTGTTCCATGAGGACTCACTTACATACCGACGCATGCACTGCAATACCTCCTTCGCCATGTCCACCATTGTTATCCCTCCTTTTCGAGATTTTCGAGAATCGTTTTCAACGCCGGGTCATCCAGGTACGGGCGCAGGTCCAGGTCGCCCAGTTCGATATAGGCGAAACGGGCGTCACCCGCACGACTGGCGATGTAGCCCGGAAGGTCGCCCAGGGGCAAATTTGTTGCGGCCAACAAAATTCGCTTCCCCGCCAGGGCCGACTCGTACCATCGGCCCCAAAGCATGGTCATGATTTCCTGTCGCCAGTCGGTGCCGCCCACCTTTTCGGCCTCATCCAGGGCCAGAAGTTCGAAGGATTGAAGCGTCTCAAGGCGCTTGCTCAGGGCATCAGGTTCGGGTCGTCCAAAGGCGTCCTGAAGGTAGCGCACCACTTCGGCCATGAGCCAGTACCGGCTCCAGATGCGCCGGTACACGGCTTCCACCGCGGCCACCTTCAGTAGAAAGGTCTTGCCCGAGCCATATCCGCCGGACAGCAAAGCCCAGGTTCCTGGTCGCTCTTCGCCCTTCGCCAGGGCCACGGCCAGTTCCACGGCGTCCTTCACTGCCCGGGCTGCCTGTATCAGTTTCTCCACGTGTTCCGTCAGCGCCCGGTCCTTCTTCTGACGGGCCAGAACGCGCATAGCCCGAACGAAGGTCCGCACCGTGTCCCAGCGGTAGGGCCAACGTCGCCCAGCCCAGAAGTGCCAGGGCTCGACCAGGCCCGCCCGCTCAGCAAAGGTTTCGTAAGGCATATGGTCAGGGCAAGGAAAACCCATCGGCCGCCCGTTCCGCTCTACAATGAGCCAGCCGTCCATGCAGCAGGTCGCCTCCTGGACCTGGGGTTGAACCTGCTCAGAACCGGCCGCCTCGGGCTTCTCAGAGACCGCACCGCGCAGGGCCTCAGAAATCGTCTTCATCGCTCACCTCCTTTCGAAGATGCTCAGGGATATAGACCCGGTACTCATGCTTTACGCCCTCGCCCGTGAACCCGCGATGCAAGGGGCTGTCCCGCCGGTCCTTGCGCCCATTCCCGTTCCGGGCCGTGCCATTCTTCACCCGCCAGGCCATGTCCACGGCCTGGGTCGGCGTCGGCGGGTTCGGGAAGGGCCAGACCTTCGGCACCTCGATGAGCCACTTACGCATCCGCTCCGCCGCCTGGGCCAGGGCCTCCCGGTCTGCATCCGGTCCGGCCTCGGCCCGAATGGCCTCCGCAGCCTCTTTGCGCAGACGGCCCAGGCGACTCTGGGGAAGCCGCGGAAACTCATCCGGGTTCTTCACAAAACCGCAAGCGTAAGCCAGGGCACGAATGACCTTGCCATGCGCCTCTTGGGGGATGGGAGCCTGTTTCTTTTTGCGAGATTTTTTCCGGGAAGGGGTTTGGGCAGGCGCTTCCTGCGCCTGCACCGATGCGTCAGCATCGGTGTCAGGATTAATCTCTGAAGTAGTCTTTGTTGTAGTCTTTGTTAATAGGTTGCCCGATTCGTCCAAACCTGTTTGTCCGTTTTGTGCATCCTTGTTTGGCGCATTTGTGCAATCTTGTTTCTCGCTTGCCGCTTTTTCCAGGGCACGGGCCAGGGCCTCCAGGTTCACGCGGAAATAGAGTTTGGCCGGAAGCCCACGGCGCTCCTCGTGCCAAAATCCGGTCGCCCGTAGGCGCTTACGGGCCGTTTCCTGTTCCCGCCGGGTCATACCGGTTTCC
This sequence comes from Anaerolineales bacterium, assembly GCA_015484985.1. Lineage (GTDB taxonomy): Bacteria > Chloroflexota > Anaerolineae > Anaerolineales > DRMV01 > S139-71. Next base: position 11,780 of record WFUL01000173.1, read on the forward strand.
TGTTGCCACTCTTCGGCGGTCTTCCAGAACCATCCTTCCGGGTCCTCGGTGCGGGCCGTCCAGTACAGCGCCTGGGACAACATCAGCGCACCCAGGACGCCCAGGCGCTTGTCGCCAGCCGGAAGGTCCACAAAAATGCGATGAAAGGCGATAGGGCGGTCCAGGATGTGGGCCAGAAGTTTCTTACGCATGACTTTCCTCCCAGGGTTTCTCGTGGTAGAATATGCAAGGGCAGACTGGCCAGAGGGCCAGCGCTGCGTCCAGGAGGCGGTCAGAAAGGCGGGGCGAAACGCCCCGCCTTTCGTTTTTTATCATCCCTTGCCCTCCAGGAAAGCGTCAAGGGTCTTTTGCAGGCGCTCCAGGACGGCCAGGTATCGGTGCGCCTTCAAGTCCTCCAGATATTCCTGAAGAGACAGTTCCAGCACCTGGCCGTTTGCTCCCAGGCGGACCTTCACATCAAAGGCCCCGCCTGCCATAAGCGCCAGGACAGCAGGGTCATCGGGAACGTCCTCGACCAAATCTCTCTGGGCCTTTTCTGAGGCTCGCTTCCATGTCTCGTAAGCCCCAAGAAGGGCCACCAGCAGGTCACCGACGCGCAGGTCCTCCGTCATTTTTTTCACCTCCATTCTGTGGGATAGCCTTTGCCAGTCGCCGGGTCGTGCCTCGTTGCGGCCACCAGTTACGGAACACCCATCGGGCCAGGCGCACAGCCTCCGCCGGGTCCGCACCCAGTAGGGTATCCCGGGTCATATGCACTACGCGGAACAGGTTTGACCGCGTGCGACCGCGGCCGTCCACCAGGACGTTGTATCGCCAGAGTTTGGGATGAGTCTGGGGAAGTAAGAGGGCTTGGGAGGCCTCTTCCCGGCTCAGGGTCTGACCGTACTTCTGAACCGCCAGACCCAGCACCAGACCGCGCAACATAGAAGGGGGAAGGTACAGGGCGGCAATCACGGGGATTTCCACGGTCAGGATTTCATCGCTCGTGCCTTCCAGGTCTTTTCGAATCCGCTCAGCAAGAGTCATGGCTCCACCTCCTTGACTGGTTATGAAAAAGGGGAGTGAGTATTTCACACTCACTCCCCGGTCCGTGGGTATCGGGCTTTCAGCCACTCACTTCACCCGTTATTATACAGCACCAGGGGCGGCCTGTCAAGTGTTTTTGACCGCCCCCGCTACGCTCAGTCCTCCAGTTCCACGGCTTGTTGCAGCAATTGGACGTAAAGCCGTAGACGCTTCGCCAGGTCTTCCAGGCCCTCCCGGTGCTGTTCGTCCAGGTCCAGCACCTCGGCCAGCATAGGCACGATGTTGGCCGTACTATCCACCACCTGGACAAGCAGGCACATGACCTCTTTGCGGTCCGGACGGCTTTCGAGCCACTCCCGGACCTCTTCAACCGTCAACTCGCCCCGGCTGATGCGCTGGACCATGAGGCTGACGGAAATCGGGGCGATGTCATCATCCGGGAAGACCGCGCCCATCTCGGGTTCGGCTTCTACGATTCCCAGGTTCTCCTTGGCCCGGGCCAGGGCCTCTTCGGCTCGTAGCGTCATGTCTTGGGCTGCAATTTCGAGAAACTCTTTCAGAAGTTCGGGGTTTGAGCGGATACGGTAGGCCATTTCCCAATGGGCTAGACCAAGGTTCGGGTACTGGTCCCGAACCCCAGTCTGACCAAAGGCCCGCCACAGGTACAGAAAACGATAGATGCGGCTCGGCGACCGGCCCGTGATACGGGCCACGGCCGCCACAACCTTACCCACCTTGCCCCGGTCGGGCGGCAGGGCGTCTATGATTTCCGCAGTGATGCGCCCGACCTCGAAGGCGTTCGATACGGATTCTTCACGCAGTTCCAGAAGCCGCTGGATGACCTCGTCGGGCAATTTCACGCTCATGACCTTCCTCCTTTGCTGGGGTTTCGTGCCAGGGCCCGCGGTGCGGACCCAAACACGAAACCCCAGGCCCGCCAGGGGCCTGGGGTTTGGCTTTACTCGACCTGAATCAGGCCTTTACAACCCACCACGCGGCCCTGCTCATCACGTACAAGTTGACCAGGTACGTACAGGGGCGGTTTGGCCAGGGGATGATAACCGGTCTTACGCAGGGCCTCGGCAGCGACACGGCTCACAATCAGGCCGGTAGCCTGCGGGAAGGGGTCAATCAGGAAAACAGCCAGGCGGGTCCCGTCCACAAAAGTCTCATTGCCTTTGGGGTCCACCAGCACCGGACGGCCAAGGGCTTCCCGGTACACAGGAATGCCGTCCACTTCACCGGCCTCTTCCACGGTCGCGCTTACGCGGACAGTATAGCCAGAAGGCGGAATCTCTACCTTGTCACCATCCTCGCGGATAACCACAATCTTGTGGGGCGTCAGGTTTACCAACATGACTCACCTCCTCAGTAAGGAATTTGACAGGGCCTGGCAGGAATCGAACCTGCGACCCCGGTGGGCCACTCCGGGGCTGGGCGTCCCATCCGCTCCCCGGTCAAGGGCCGGAGCCCATCCCGACCCGGCCAGGCCGCGCACCTGGCCTTCCCGGTTTTACCCTGGGCGTCCCCAGGGGGAGCCGCCCCAGGCCCATGCTCACTCCCTATTATACGCAAGCCGTTCGGTTTGTCAAGGGGTTTTACAATGTTTTTTGTTGCTGGCAACAAAAAACCCGGGCCTTTCGGCCCGGGTCTCACTGGTGAAGCACCCCCTATCCCGCCACAAGAAGGAGGAAGAAGGCCCTACACGGTGCGGCTATGATACCACATCATCCCTGGGCGCGCAAGTTTTCCTTCCATCCTCGCACGCCCTCAAGGAAGTCGTGGACGAAGTTCGAGCCGCGGCCGATAATGAGGCCCGCCAGAACCTGGCCGAGCCAGGGCGCCCATACCGCGGTCGGCCGGAAGCCCATCAGGGCGAACAGGTCGAAGCCCAGGGCAAAAGCCACGGCCAGGCCCAGAGCCAGGGCCACGTAACGGGCCACGGGAACCTCGCCCACCTGGTGCCACGCCTTCGGCACCAGGTCCATGAGAATCTGGGTCACGTGCTCTACCACAAAGGCCGCAAGAACGAAAATCAGCGCCAGTTCCATCATGATGACACCTCCTGCTTAGGATTTGCATTTCATGGGACGGGAACGCCCAGAAGGGCACCCATCCAGCGAAGGAAATCGGGCACGGTGAACCCGGTCACCGCCTGAACGAAAAGGGCCAAAAGAACGGCAAGCAAAATCCGGTCCCGCTTCTCGATGGCCGTCAGAAGTTCCGCGATGGCCTTCTGGTTCTCGCGAACCTGCTGAATCAGGCCCGGATGTTCCCATCCCCCGTTCCCGTAGAGTATCTTCTTAACCTGCCGAAAATCCTGGCTCATCGTTCCCAGACCTTCCTTGACATCTTTCCTTAGTTCGTGCAGGGCCTGCTCCAAAAGTGCAATGCGGGTCTCGAGGTCCGGCGCAGCAGGCATGGTCTATCCCTCCATCTTTTCACAGAATTCCAGCGCGGTATAGCCGCCAACAAACTTCCCGTCCACGATACGGCCCCAGGTATAGCCATCGGCCTGAACCTTGTCACCGACACCAATGACATCCCCACGATGTAGCAGGCCGATGGCATCGTAATTCAGGCCAGGTCCCTTACGCACCCGCAGGGCCGAGGCTTTTACCTGCCACTTTTCGCCCTTTACCAGCACCAGTTCAGGCGTAGTGGACTGTAATTCGCACAGCCAGGCGATGGCCTTCCACTCCCGGCCCTGAAAGGCCCAGCGAAGCAGGGCGGCCAGGTCGCCGTTGAACCGGTTCAGGTCCACCAGGCCCGAACCCACGCCGTATTTCTTTCCGTCGCCCTGGTTGGTATACTGCCACAGCCGCCAGGTCCTGCGGGTTTCCTTCCAGGCCCTGGGAAGCACAGGCTCGGGAGCGTCAGTATAATGGGCGACCCACAGGTCCAGGTCCAGAATGATCTTCGGCGGGTCGCCCAGGGAATCCAGGAAGGCCGGACGGCTATACAGGATGGGCGGCCGCCGGAAGCGGGTTTCCACGGCCTGGGCAAACACCACCACCTCCGGCCATGTCACTGGCCCCTTCTCCAAATCCAGTACGGGCGGAAGTTCTCCCAAGTCGCCTGTTGAGGATACGGCCTCAAAGAACGTCTCGGCCTGGCGCATGGCCGGGACGCCAGGCTGCCAGAAATGGTATGCGCCGCGCAAGAGTTTGCCGCGGCTGCCCTGCCAGAATTCCCGGAATTTCGGGTCCTCAAAGAGGCCCTGGGTTGCCTTGATGAAAACGAACCGGGCTCCGGCAGCGCGCATGACGTGCCAGTCTATGTCGCGCTGCCACTTCGATACGTCAGTCCCAATGACCATATTTCACCTCCTCACCCCATCGGTCTCCCGGTTTTTCCTGGACCCGATGGTTTCCGAACCTCGCCGGTGCTGGGGTCCAGATATGCGGGCATACCCGGCGATTGCGAACCGCCGCGCTTCCCGCCGCCTGGCCCTGCGCCGGGCGCAAGCGGGGAAGAGGTACGAGCAATGAGGCCCAGCCGCAATGCAATGAGATTGAGCTTTTGCTCGACCGTGAGGCGCTGCCATTCATCCAAAATCAGCTGCGCGTGTTTCGCACGGCGCTCTTCCGCATCTTCCGGCTCAATGACGCCGTCCGGACGCAACCGGACGGGCGGATAATGATGGTGCTTTTCGTGACGTAGTTTTCTTTTCACGCGCATATTCTTTCGCTGCATGTCACACCTCCAGAGTTCGAATGCATCCGGGTACGGGCATGCCAGACACGATTTCCGGCGCGCCCACCACCGCAACCTCATACGTGGTCCCCGGGATGTTCGCCAGGGATACCTCGCCACGGCCCTGGGCGTCCAGGGATATGGAGACAATAGCATCATTCACGCGGATGTCCACAAAAGCCGTGCCAGGGTCAGCCTGGACAGGGACGCGCCACGTGTCCGAGGCTGCGTCATAGTATGGCTTGTCCAGGATCGCGGGAGAGTTTGCCTCTCTCGTGATATATTCCACATTTCCGCCCCGAATATGCATTTCATTCCATTGCACCCTCATGCTTCACCTCCTATTTCAGGCCCACAACAATAAATTTACTACCGGCCAGAATGAGTGTCCCGGCCTTTATGGTCAGTGTAATGTCTGTGATGGGAGGAGTGATAGAAATCACTCCTTGCCGTATCGAAAATCTATCCTCGACCGAGGATATAGTTCTTACCAGAGCATTTGCCTCATTCGAGATGACGGCCGTCGCACCGCCCTTCGCAGCAGTACCGCCGACCAAGAAATCGATATATGTAAGTGCTCCCCCCACGACAGAGCCCGAAGTAAGCACATCTACATACATCGCGTTCACGGCCGACGAATTTCCATTTAGGGAAATCTGTATCCCATCTCGGTTTGACGTATAGTTGCCCTGCGCCGATGCATATATGATGAATGCGCTGTATTCATCATCGGGAACAGATATATTCACGGACGAAACGTCCGTGGCAAGCGTAATATCTGCGATAATGTCTGCTCGCCCAGGATCAGCAAATATTCGTCTGTCGGTGATAGTCGAAACAGATGTGGCACCCGCGGCGATGTAGACTTCAGCGATAGGAATTTCCCACAACACGCCAGCATTTTGCGTCGGTGTGGGCGCGACAGGGGAAGCCGCAGGAGTGCCCTCAAGAACGGCAAGGCCAGACTGAGCCGAACCATTCACGAAATCCACTCGCACGACCACCAGGTCTATGCGCGGATTGCTCGGGTCGGCAGGAGAAAGAGCCAGATTCTTTGTAGCCGTGTTTTCGTACCAAACGCCCTGGACCATTGCCACACCTGATGCCACATCCACCGACAGGCCGGTCCCGGGCGAAACAGCAAGTTCTCCCCCTAAGCCTTTAATTACGCCATCGCCGCGCCACAACGAGGCGATTTTCGCCCACGTCGCGCTGTCAGGAATAGGTGAATCATCAAGGGGAAATAGAATCTCCGCCATGTCTGTCCTCCTACTTCGTACTCAGAAGTTCCACACCTCGAACCAGTTTTTCGATGCCCAGGCGCACCAGGTCGGGCGTGGACACTCCCGGGCGCTCGGCCACGGTGAGGGTCCACCCCTGAAGCGAGTAGGTCACTGCCGTTACCACCATGTTCCGCTCCTGCCCGTCCACATACACGCGTACGGTGTCACCGGGAAGGATGCCCGACCGAATGGCGATGCTGGGCGTGACCACCGCGCTATAGCCGCTGGCACGCGCCCGGAGCCATTGTAGCGCCATCTCTTCCAGGTCTGAGGCCACAGACACACCCCGCACGTCCCAAAACGCCTCGATGTTCCCCCAGGCCGCCAGGTCCGAGGGCATGTACTTCACCACGATGACGCGGGTCGTGCCGCTGCCCTCGCCCGCGGCCACCACGGAAGACGCCTCGGGGACCTGATACTCCCACTCGATTTTTTCCACCGTCCCAGCGTTCACATCGAAAAGCAGGCTGTCATATCGCACGCCCTGGTCCACTACCAGTGTCGTACCCTGGAACCGGAACCGGACCTCGCCCAGGGTCGCAATCTCTTTTAGTAGATTGCGGAGCCGGTCGAACCGGGCGGAAACCTTTACATCGTTCCCCAGACTCGGGTCCGAGCCCAACGTAATACCGAGACGTCGCCAGGACAGGGCCGAAGGTCCGGCATTCACGTCCACGTAATGCAGGATGGCCGAGGACGCCTTCCCGGTGAAACTGTCAAATTCCTGCGCCGCAAAGTTCCCGGACGGCTCAGGCCAGGCCAGGCAATCACCCAGGATGCCCACTAAGTCCATCAGGTACACGGTCAGGTCCTTCTGCTGATTGTTGCGCGCCTGGCTACCGCGGTATCCCCGAATCTTCCCACGCCATACCTCGGTGCCGTCCGCCAGCACGGCCACCAGGCCCCGGGCTTCCACAGGCGGACGCACGGTGACCGTGACCATCCCCGGCCCGGCATCATTCAGGCGCAGGGTCAGGCTCGCGGAAGAGGCCACGGCCTCGGCCAGGTACTGCCATCCGCTATCCGTCCAGAATAGCCGCATGTCACCACGCTCCCGAGTACGATGGGTTCCAGGTCATGCTCACCGACGTGCCCGCCGAAGAATTCGGAGCCAGGATGCGAATCTGGTTCGTCCCGGGCACCAGCGGCCAGAACCGGCCCTCGACCTCGCTCATCCTATTTGCCCCCGTCCCATCCACGACCGTAGCGGGCGGGCGCGTGTTCACGATGCGCGTCTCGCCTGCCGCCAAAGGCTGCGCCAGTTTCAACGTCAAGCCCAAGGTCCGGTTTTCCAGCACCACATAATCGCACGGCCCAATAATAGTGAACGTGGGCCAGGCCACATCCTGGCCGTCCACGGTCACCGTTTCCTCTGAATACACCGCGCCCGACGTGACGTAGAGGGGCGGAACCGGAAAGAACAGGGGCCGTGCACCCTGACTGAAGGTTTTGGACTGGGTCGGCCCGAGCCACCAGGGCCAGGGCGCGAAAAACCGCACGCTGATGGCCCACTCCCCGCCCCGGTGCTGGACCTGTTCCACAGCCCGGACGTAAGCCTCCATCGTGCGCGTCTCCGTCGCCTCAGCAACGAGGCGGCCCTTCTTTCCCACCTGAAGCACGGCCATGAGCGCGTCCCGCTTCGTGGTGTCCTCGGCGATGATGTTCAGCAGGACTTCCCGGCCCTGGGCCACCACATCCCGCACATAGGCCCCGCCCAGGTCCAGGTCGGACATCTCGAAGCGCAGGGCTGGAAAGGAAAACACGCCGGACTCGGACACCAGAACGTACCCGTTATCCGGCGACAGGTCTATGGTGGTCCCTTCCAGTTCCCACTTCAACCGGTTCATGCCTTACACCCGCTCGAGTATTCCCAGAAATTGCGCCTGGCGCAAGACATTCAGCATGGCCTGCGGCGCAACCTCGCCACGTACACCCTGGAAAATGAATGTGGCGTTGATAGACGGCTCCGCCGCGCGCTCAGGGCGTGCCGGTCGCTCCAGCATAGGCACGGTCAGGGACGGGTAGATAAAACCGGGCACACGAGGCATGAAAATCTCCGGCCCTCGCTCGCCCACCACGTAAGCAAAGCCGGGCATCACCGGCCCGCCGTGCTGTCGGGGCTCTTTAGAACCGCCGCCCCCAACGCTGCCGCCTTGCACGCCCGGAATGGCGCCCGTCCAGTTCGACTGAACGTTCACCGTCACGTCTATCTCTTCCGGGATGGTTTCCAGGCGTTGCAAAATCTGGTCCAGTTTCTCCCGGAAGGCGTCTATGTCCTCATCCTCAGCGAGCGCGGCCAGGGCCTGGTCTATGGAGATGGCGGCTTGGGCCGTCTTCTGGTCTATCAGACCCCACTTCGAGGCAATGTCCACCAGGGCCGCCAGTTCCGTCTCGGTCAGGCCGTCCATCGCAGCACGTTGCTGAAGCAGGTTGAAAATGATACGCTTCGTAGCCTCATCATGCCGCTCTTTTTCTTCCTCAATTTTCGCGATGACCTCATCGTATCGCTGTCGCAGTTCTTCCAGTTCCTGGCGCTGTCTGCGGGTCAGATACCTACGGCTTTCCAGTTCCGTGATACGGTCCCGCAGGTCCGCCGCCTTCTTTTCCAGTCGGGCCATGCGTTCCTCGTGGCGTTCCTCCTCTTCCCGAAGTGGCCCGGCCACGAAGAGGCGCAGGTCGGCGAAGGATTGTTTCACCTCGTCTACACTCATAGCAATGCGGTCCATCGCGTCCTCGGTGCCCTGGGCCATATCTTTCATAGCCACAAGCCAGCCGTCAGTCAGTTCCGGTGCGGTAAGCATCATGCGCCGCATCTGCCATTCGGCCTCGGACACCGGGCGGATGATGTCCGAGGCCACAGCTTGGGCAATAGCAGGAAGTTGCCGCCGCCACTCCCAGGACATGCGCAGGTATTCATCATAGGAACCGGCGCTGCGGATGATTTCGTCATGCGCCTGCCGTGCTGCGCTCCGTATGGCCTCCGTGCCGCCAATAAACCCCTCTACCGCGTCAGCGAACCGTGTTGCAGCCGTGGTCCACCAGTCCTGCATTCGGGCTTTAAGTCGTTCTACCGACGTGGCCGTTTTGTATCCTTGCTTTTCAAGCGCTGCGAGTTTCTCTTCAGCGATTTCCAGTGTGGCCGTCACAAAGGCCGTCTGCCGGTCCAGACCGGGCATCTCTTCCTGGAGTTCCCGGATGCGCTCCCGCACCTTCGCCGCGCTGATACCGAAGGTGTCCAGGCGCGGAATAGAGGCGTTCGCCAGCATCAGCGTGAAATCCTCGAAGGCCGTCTGGACATCCCGGCCCATCGAGGTTCCCAGCATGACCGCAACCCGCGCAAGTCGCCCGGCCTCTTCCGCATTTTTCGCCAGGTTCATCGCCATCAGCCGGGCCGCCATCTGCGCCGCGGTCATCCGGTCCACCGCGCCATCCGTGGCTTCCTGAACCGCGCGAATGGCAGCCTCGGCTTCCCAGGAAGAACCAGCATAGGCCTGAAGCGCTATCTCGGCCCGTTGCGCCTGAATACCTGTTTCGTACAGGCCCTTGGCAAATTCCCACACCTGCTGAAGCGTGTACCCGGCCAGGAAGCTTGCAACCAGGTTCCCGGCCATAGACAGCGCACGCATGGCTCCAGAGGCCTTCTGGGCGCTTTTTTCCAGACCTTCCAGGCCCTGGGCCATACGCCGTACTTGGGCCTCGCCCTCAGCCTGCGCTCGTATCAGAATCTCGACCGTGCTCTGTACCCTCGCCATGCTTCATCACCTCGCGCGCCCATTTCACCAGCTGCCAGGCACTGGGGTTTTCCCGGGTCCACTTTCCCAGTTCACCGGGCCGCAACGTGCGGTATTCCATCCACGCGTGAAACAGGTCCTCGGCCAGCGCCATGCGCCCGAGAAGGCCCACGGGTTGGTCCCACAGTCCACCTCCGTAAGGAAGCACGCCCCAGCGCCGGAAATCGAAAACCCACCTGAGTATACGGGGCGGAGAGAGTTCCAGGTCACCACGCCCTTCTCGGTGGGCCAGTACACTCTCAGCATATTCCACGACCTCACGTACGGTTTTCAGGAGCCTTTTTTTGCCACGTTCAGCACGTCCGCGACGGTGTTCAGCACCTCATCCGCCAGGCGAACCACCTCGGCGGGCGGCAGGTTACCCACCTGCTCTGGCTCCAGTCCTTCTACCCATCCCAGAGACGCGGCCGCGCGCAGGGCCGCACCTCGGTACACCGAAAGTACGTACCGCTTTCGGCCCTGGGGGAGATAGTCCTCCATCGCCATCTGGAATTCTTCCAGATGGCGCTGAAGGAAAGGCTTGGGCATGTTTACCTTGTGCTTCCCGCTCATGGCAACGTCGCCACCTCCGTTTTGGTCTGGGCCTTGAGCCAGTTGCCCATGCCGCCCGTCTTCGTGTCCACCAGGCCCATCAGGGTCAGGTCCACGGCCAGCACGCCGTCCTGGTCACCAATATCCGGCGTTTGCGGTATATAGCCCGCAAAGTCGAAGGTCAGTTGCTCCTGGACACCGTTCGCATTCGTGCGGGTCGCCCGGATGCGGACCACCTTCTTCATCGGACCAGTACCGGTCATGTGTGCCTCAAAAATACTCTTCGCTGTGCCCGTGAGTTCCAGGCTCAGCACCAGACGACCGGACCAGCGCGCCTTGCGGTACCCCACAGGCTCCAGGAAGCGCAGGTCAGGCTTCAGCGCCCGGTTTGTGTTCATCTGAAGTTCGAACCGGAAAAGGGTCTCCGAGTTCGGTAGCAGCGTGGTCCCCGGGGCCGTGCCAAAGTCGTCTATGTAGATGGTCAGGTCCAGCCCGCGCAAGTAATTCACCGCCCGGTCGGAAAGGGTCGCCAAGGTGCCCGTATCCAGTTTCTTCCCAATGAATTCTGCGCTGAACCGGAGTGCAGGCTCGGTATTGTTACCAGAGATGGTCAGGCTTGCCAGGGTCGCACCGGTCAACGTGTATATGGCACCGCTTTTCCCCCAAACCAACGTGCTAATGCGGGGAGTCGGCTCCACATCATCCGGTGCAGCATAGTCTCGCGTGTAGGGAGCGGCCGCGCCCTGGGGCGTGGCCTCGCCAAAAAGGGCGTCCAGGAAATACACGAAGTCGGGCAGGCAAACGTATCCTTCTACGGTCATACCGCCCTCTTTCCGGGTACTCTCGGCGTCATGCGCCGGAGCCAGCGAGCCCCGAAAGTCCGCGATGGCTTCCACGTCGTGCGTACCGCGCGGCCGCACGTCCAGGATGCCCATCAGCCGCGCCGTGGGCGTGACTGGCGTTCCCCAAGCGGTTTCTTTTCCGATTTGCAGTTCCACCAGGTCTTTCGTGGTCATGTCCACCTCCTATGGTCCCGGTTTTTGTTGCGACCAACAAAAAACCGGTCAGCGGATTTCGTCTCCCACCATCACGTCCGCCCGTGCGCCAAAGTACAGATTTCCACTGCGGGCAGGATACTCGAAAACGCCCGTGCTGATGCTGATTTCCCGAAGTACCGCGGTGGTCGTGAGTTTTCGGAGAGGCTTCAGGGCTTCCAGGTACGCCTGCGCATAGGCCACCAGGTCCGGGGCCACGGTGTGCAGGCCCTCACCCTGGGCCAGAGGCCGGACCAGAAGCAGGTCCGTAATGACCCAGGTCACGGTGACCAGGCCTCCCTGGATGCCCGCATAGACGAAGTTTTCGCCTTCCCGTGGCTCCAGGGGAAGCAACAGGCGGCAGGGCAGGTCCGCCGTGGTTACCGACTCGGGAAGGCTGTCCACGTTGAACACCGTGACCGCCTTCCCGCCCACGGTCAGGCTCACCGCGGCCAGGGCGTCATACACGTCCCGAAGCGCCATCAGACGAGCCTCCTGTACGGTGCCAGCATCTGCTGTATATCCTTCGGGAGCGCGCCGGGCATGATGACCACGCCATCATTCGTAAGCAGGGGGCGGTCCAGGTCTGCGCTGGTGTCTTTCTGTCGGTACAGCCAGGCCGCCAGGCGGATGGTGGCGTGTTTCACAGCGTCAGGCGGCGTTTGGCTATATCCCCAAAGACCCGTTACCTGGACGGCCTTATCGCTTCGGCCCTCAGTCCAGGTCCAGTCGGTGTCCGCATGTTCCCAAGGAATCCACAGTGCCCAGTAAGGCGGCTTGGCGTTCGGCGGCCAGACCTGGACCTTGGCCGTGATGTCTGTGCCGTCGCCATTTACAACCTGGGTCAGACTTGCCAGGTCCTCGTCCAGGTACAGGATGCGGCCCTGAAAGGCATCAGAAAACATGTACTTGCGCGTGCCTGCGACCGCCGCAAACTCCCGGCCTGTAAAGGTTCGCACCAGGTCTGTTGCCCGGTTTAGCAATTCCGTGAGCAAAGCGTCATCCGCTGTAGACGTGCCAATGCCCAGGTATTGCTTCAGGTCGTCCAGCGTGGCGTATGCCATGCCCAGCGCTCCTCACCTACTATTTTTTGCTCTCAGCCTTGGTCGCAGGCTCAGAGGGCGGGGGAGAGGCCACCTTCACCCGGGAAGCCTTGTACTTCTTGACGTAGCCCTTTTTCTCCCATTCTTTCGCCACGTCCTCGGGCACGGTCACCAGGTCGTCGGCCATGTAGGGCGTACCGGGAATGTGCTGAAGCACCTGTACGGTCACGAATTTCTTTTCCGCCATTACTATACCTCCCGGAAAGGGTTAGGGGCGGGGACATCAGTCCCCGCCCGTCAGGTTAGCGTTACGGTCGCACGCCCAGGATGACGTGGAAGGCTTCGGGGTAGCGCAGGAAGAAGCCGACCCGCATCACGGCCTTGATTTGCATCGTGTCGTTCTCGAAGGTCCCGGCCCCCTCCGTGGTGGCTTCGAGGCGGATGGTGCGACGCTGTACGATGACCGCCTCGGGCATCCGACCCAAATAGATTTCGGAGCAATCGGTGCTGATGCCCACGGTCAGGTTGATGGGAATTTGCGTGGTTTCATAGACCGGAATGCCCCAGATGGTGGGCGGCAGGCCAGGCTCTTTCGGGTCAGCCCAAATATACTGCCCGTTGGAATCCTTGAGTTTCCGCAGCGTGTTCTTGGTGCGCGGATGGATGATGAACACCCGCCGGTCCTGCGGCACGTTCGCGGCGTCGAGTTGGTACAGGACGTCGGCCAGGTCGTCGAAGGTCGGGGTCGCACCGTCCGCGCCCAGAGTCGTGGTCCCAACACCGGTCGTGTTCAGGATGCCGGTGATGGGCACGGTCGTACCATCACCGCGCAGGTAGGCAATATCCTCTGCCAGGGCCAACCGGGTCGCGATGTCTTGGCGCACGATGGCCTCTACAGAGGGATTGCTGTCCTCGACCAGTTCCCGGCTCATCTCTACCCGGGCCGCCAGTTTCTTCACGCTCCAGGCCACCTGGCCGAAGGTCGGCTGGCTCGCGGTGATAGCGCTTGCCTCACCGACCCAGTATGCGGTAGCCCCAGCGGTAACTTTCGGGAAGGTCCCGCTGTTCGTGTTCACGTTGATGACCGTGGCCCCGGCCCGACGCACCACAGCCTGGGCGTTCAGAAGTTCGATAATTTGCGTGCCATGCTCGGGCGGGACCAGGTAGCCACCCGCGGTGTCGGTGCCCTCCACCAGGGCCTTGTACGCCTTATCGAAGGTGGGTTTGTCGAGCGCGATGACAACGGATTTTGCCTGGCCGTTCGCCATCGCCAGGATAGCCTGGCTCAAGGGATACTCACCGCCCAGCACGAACCGGGACTTACCGTTGGTCTGGTACACGTTCTTGCGCACAAACGCACCGGGTTCGGTGATGGGAGCCTGGTCCAGAAAAGCCTTGACCACTTCGGTGGCAACCTGCTTGGCAACCTCGGCCACCAGTTCGGGGTCCACAGTGGGCGCAGGCTGCGCCTTGGGTTCGGGCTGAGGTTCGGGCTTGGTTTCAGCCTTGGTAGCAGTAGGTTCAGGTTCGGGTTGCTGCTGAGTCTGGTTGCGGATTTTTTCGTCCATCTTCATCCCTCCATGTTGAGATTGGGCTTCCCCGGTCTCCGCCTTGGCCTTCGCCTCATTAGCCTTCGCCTCAGCCTTTTCGACCGGTTCCGCGATGGCCCAGGGATTCGCGGGCCGTCGCCACTCGTTCACGTCCAGGAGCGCCAGTTCGGCCACGGGCCACACCGTAAGGTGCGCCCGGTTCCCCTGTTCCGAACGCACCAGATGGGCCACCGCACCGCTACTGGCTTTCACGTCTGCGGCCTCGATGATGCGCTGGGCCAGGGGTTCATTCGGGTCCAGACGTACCCGGAACCAATGGCCCTTGGCGTCCGCCCCTTCGTACTTCGCCACGCCAATGACCACAGGCGGGTTCTGTAATTCCCAGGGCGCGTCTACACCGAAACCGTGGTTGTAGGTCACCGGGACCTCTTGTCCAGGAAGCAGCCAGATATCCGTCTTCGGGGAGAAGTACTCGCCATGCAGGTCCTTACCATCATACGGCCCGCCAAAAGGTACGCCCAGAACCAGGTACTCCGGCCCGGTCAGGTCCTCCCAGGTTTTCACGCTTTTGGCCGCCGGGCGTGGTGCCAGGATGCTCTTCAAGTAGTCTTCCGGAAGCATGACCTTCAAGCGCATCCCTTTGGCCTCGCCCCGCATCCGGCGGAAATAGGCGTCCAAGACCTTACGCGCCCGTTCCAGCACGTCCGCTGGTGCATCGGCTTGAGGAAGCCGAGATGCCGCCGCCCGAAGGCCGGACGGGATGGCTTTCAGTTGCCCGTCTATCACGTCAGCAAAGGGCAATTTGTACGCACCCTTGTTCTCCGGGTTCTCCGCGTCATAAATCAGGAAGGCTCGGCGAGCTTTGGAGGGCTGTGGATTGTTAGGCCATCCGGCCCAGGCAAAAATCCGGTTTCGAGCCGCATCGCCATCCCAGGATCGGTCGGCTTGGGCGATGGGAAGGCCTCGGTCCGCTCCTACGGTCCACTTCGCCATGAGTCTTCCCTCCTACACCAGGCCAACGATTCCCGTGGCCGTCGTCCCCGTGAGGTAGACACGAGTCACCCGGATAGGAAGCAGCGTCCCTGCAGGAACGGCGGTGAACGTCACCGTTCCGCCATCCATCATGTCCACCTTCAGGTCTCCAGCACTGCCCACGTACACGTACCGGGGAATCTCGGCCAGGTCCGCGGTATCGCTGGGTGTGATGTCAAAGGCCTTTGTCGCGGGAGCGTCCAAGCCTTTCGAAAAAGCCGCAAAAGCGTCAGTTGCCATATGTCTCCCCTCCTCCCAAATAGAAAAAACCCGGTCCCGGACGCTCAAAAGCGCCCGGAGCCGGGCCCGGCTACTCACATTCTACCCGATTCGAAGTACCCGCGCAAGAGCCACACGAACAATTGTTTGCAAACGTTCTTTCACCCAAGAACGGGCCACCTTCTCCTCGGTGTGCCAGCCACGCCGCCCGTGAAAACCCGCCTGCTCGGTGCTCCCCACCACGAAAGGCGCGTAGGTGACACCCGTCCACACCCGGCCCACAGGTCCCTGTGCGCGAGCGTGCCAGGACTTCTGTAGTTGCTCAGACGTATTTCGGCCTCTGAGCTCGCCCTTCTTCGTCATCCACCTTGGCCCCCAGAGGCGCTGGTGCCAGCGGGAGCCCGGCCCGGCAGGCCGGTTCCAGGGACCTTCCGGCGGATAAACGGCCATGCGCTCCATAATCTCCGGCGTTGCCTGTTTCACAATGTCCCGGAGAACCTGGCGCAGGCCAGGCCCGGAGATGGACAACAGCAAACGCCTGGCTCTATCAAGATGTTTGACTTCCACCTCCATCTTTCTGCCTCCGCGTCAGTTCCACGGCCACACGGCACCGGCAGCGGGGATGCGCAGGCGGCCCTTCAGGGTATCCCGCGGCCTGCCAGGCCCCGCTCTCCCTGGTGGTATGGTCCAGGGGTCGGCACACCGGGCAGACTCTTTCGTCTTCTGCGGTCAGCCATCGGCGCACCGTGCGGATGCCCTGCTTTGCCAGGTTGTTCTGCAGGAACCTTGCTACCGCGCTGTGCGCACGGGTCACCTCGGTAATGGCCGTCAGTTCCGCGTGCACCGGTCCATAGCGCAGGGCCAGGCGTCGCAGAAATTCCTGTTCGTCCCATCCGGTAACCAGCAAGTCACTAATGACCGTTTCCACGGTGCGCTTCGTGTTTTCCATGATGCGCTTCGCCCAGTCGGTGATGACGTCCCGGCTCCAACGGTTCAGGTCCTGGACGATTTCGTCCCATAGCAGACCCAGGGGCGTATCCTGCATCCAGTCCCGGGCCGCCTGAAGCATGTAATCTACCAGGACCTCGGTCATAGCCTGATTCAGCGCCTGGGCGAAGTCTTCCCAGTACGACTCGGGGACGTTTGTCAAATGCGGCGGGCTACCCAAGAGGTCCCGCAACTTCTGGAACCACTCGAATTCCAGGCGGCCCAGTTTTCGGGCCAGGCGTCGCTCGAAAGGGTCCGGGTCCAAGGCCTTCGCCATCTCCTGGATGCCCGCCCTGGTCATGGTGAAAACCGTCTTTACCTGGGCTGCATCCTGACAGGCTTCCAGCGCACCGCGCACAGCCTCCATGAGCACCGGCCCCAGGGCCTCGCTTTCGAAGGTCACGTCCGCCGGGGCCTTGCCCGCCTTCACCCGCTTGAGTACTTTCCGCTCCCAGCGGTCCAGGTCTTCCAGAGTCGCCCTGGGGTCGGCAAGGTGCGCGTGTTTTTTGTTGTCGCCAACAAAAGTCCGGGTCGGAGTCGGGCCGATACGTACCAGGTTCCCGGCCTCGTCCACGTCCCAACCCTCGGGAAGTTCGTAGCCCAGAACCTGAAGGGCCAAACCCAGAGGCATCCCGGCCCGGGTCAGGGCCACCAGCGCGCCCGCCCGCCGGTTCTCGTCTTCCTGATACATGTCCATCTCTTCCGGCGCGAAGCGCAGGTCCAGGCCGAGGGGGTTCAGCACCTGGCGGTTCAGTTCGGCCTCAAACAGGGCCAGGCGCGGCAGGATGGTTTCATCATAGAACGATTTACGATGCTCCCGGGCCGTGGCATAGTTCGCCGCGTCCTCCAGCAGAGTTTGCGGGATGCCGAAGGCCAGAGCCACATCCCGCCGGGCCTGCTCGTGCAGGTCCGGGATGACCAGGTTCCGTAGTTCAGGTTGAAACGTCTTGGCCTCCAGCGTCCCAGACCGCACGGCCAGCACCCGCCAGGCCCGGCGCACGCCCTGGGTCAGCCTGCGGAACCAGTTTTCCACTCGCTGGCGCTCTGGCTCGGGCGTGTTCGTCGGTACAACGATGGTGGTCACGGGCATACCGCCGCTCTCAAAATACGTCGCCGCGTACTCGGTGAGCGCCCACAAAAGCCGGATGTCCCCCAGGGCCACCTGCGCTGCCGATGGGCCAGGGTCATAGTCACTCTCTGGGTTCGGCTCGAACATGTGGAACACCTGTTCAGGTTGCCACGGGCCATATGTGCGCCCGTCCACGTGTTGCTCCAGGACATACCGCTTCCGCCAGTCCTCGGTTTCCAGTACCCGGACTTCCATCGTATCGGGATGCAGGCGCTGAAAGGTCTCTATCCGGCCCGAACGCATCTGGATTTTCAGCCAATACGTCGCGCCGAAAATAAGCATGTCGAATTCCGCCTGCCACAGCAGGCGTTCCAAGGGTACATCCGGCCAGGGCCAGTCCACCTCGTTTCCCCGCCGGTCGTGTAGATGCCAGGGCACCCGCACCAGGCCGTTACAGCGCAGCATCACGGCCCGGAACACCAGCGGCACCAGGCCGTATGCCTGTTCCGGCTTCTTCAGCCAGTCCGGGTCCTCCCGCTGCCATACGCCCGGCCGGATGTACAGCAGCCGAGAGCCATCGGGCAGTTGCACCGCTTTCACCGCCATTGCCTCCCCTCCTCGCCTAAATCTCGAAAAGTACCTCAAGCCCGGGCTCGGCCACCACGTGCCAGGCCAGGGCCAGGGCCATCACCGTATCGTCATGCAGGCCCTCAGGCGCACCGTACCGAATTCGGCCCGAAGGCATGGTCTCACCCTGGTATGCCTGTAACTCGGCGATAAGTACGTCGTCCGGCAAGATACGGATTTCCCGGTTCTCAAAGGCCAGGGCCAGGGCGTCTATCACGTTCTGCTTCGTGACCTGGGTCGTGGTGAAAGGCACCACGGGATACCCTTCCCGTTGCAGGCTCTCAATCAGCGGAAGGCCCATCGCGTTCGCCTCGGCCACGATGGTATGGGGCCGGAAGCGCCGGTACAGGGCCTTCAGCCGGTTCACCTGGACCGCATACTCGATGCCCGTGAACCGGTCCAGGTATACCAGGGCTTTCAGGGTCACATCCAGCACGGCGATGACCGTATAGTCGTGTACCCGGCCCCAGTCCACGCCGAACACGTACTCATGCCCCGGCACGGCCTCATCTTGCGGCTCCGCCGTGGCACATTCCACCACGTGCCGGAAGACCTGGCCTGCATCGTCCAGAATCTCGGCCAGGAATTCCTGGCGGAAAATCCGGTCAGGAAGCCGCTCCCTCAGTTCGTCAATTTTCGCGTGGTCTATATGCGGGTTCTCGTAGGATGTGGCGTGAATCTGAAGCCAGGCCGGGTCCTCGCCCGCCTGTACCCATTCCCGCCAGGCCCAGTTTTTCCCTTTCGGCACACCCAGCATGGCAACCCATCCGCCGAAGTCTGTCAGGGTCGGCGCGACGTACTCCGTCCACACCCGTTCCCGCATCAGGGAAAATTCATCCAGCACCACGCCCCGGATACCCTCGCCCGCCAAACTGTCCTCATTCTCCGCCGTACGGAACCACAGTTCCAGCAGGCCCGGGATGACGATTTCGCTCTTGGCCTCCCGGATATGCCCGTGCTCGGGAAGGTCCAGGGCGCGCAAGATGCCCCGGGCGATGGTCTTCGCTTCACGCCAGGCCCGTTTCATCGAGGCACTACGCCAGGACAGACCAACCCACCAGTACAGGCCGGGCTTTCGGGCCGCGTGATAGAAAATGCGTTGTATCCCCGCCATCGTCTTTCCCCAACGGCGGCCCGTAAAGGCCACCACCGAACCCGGCCAGGTCACCAGGGCCTTCTGTTTCTCACTATGTGGCTTCTTCATTGGAATGACGACTGTCTTCATCATCTTCCCACCGGAAAACTATTTGAAAAGGCTCAGCAAAATTCAGGGTTACCGGGGCATCCAAACCCAAAAGTCGGGCTCTACGCTCTTTGATTTTCAATCGGGCATTGAACCATTTGAGGCTTTTCGTCTGCTGATACTGCAAAGCCGCTTCACGTTCCATCATGTCCAATTCAGCCAGTTCACGGGCTTTCACTTTCTCGATGGTCTGCATAGCCTCTTTTTGCCATTGTTCCTCAAGGGCTTTCAGGTCCCTGGAAACAGTAGACTGATGAATGCCCAAAGCGCGGGCTATGTCTTCCTGACTCATATGATGCTGCAAATAAAGTATTGCCACCTTTCGGCGGCGTTCCTGAATTTCAACCTTTTTATGTCGTTTGTGTCGTTTGGTCATCTTATGCACCCTATATCATGCAATTTTCGCAAGAATCTCTTTCCGAATGTGCCGCGTAATGGCTTCCATCATGAGAGGCGGCACGCTGTTTCCAATGATGGCCCATTGTTCTTGGTACGTCCCAGTTATCACGAATTCATCCGGGAATGATTGCAGCCGCTTCCCTTCCCCAACACTAAGCGCCCGCGGTTCTGCCCAGTGCACTATCGTGGCAAAACCGCGGCCGGTTTGTGTTTTCCTCAATGTAAATGAAGGTTTGCGAGGATGCAGTTTTTGGCAATCAGTATATCCTTTGCCTTCCTTGAGGACATCTTCTGCACTTTTCCCCAAAGGCACAAGCGGCCAAAGTTTCCCATACCGGTCTGTCAATTTCGGTACCCCAGAGGTGTCTGCCCCCTCTATTGCATCCGCACAAGCCACAGGTTGCCATTCTGGTTTCGGATGGGATGGCTCGATACCCAGGTCTTCCCGCACGCCTATGAAAATCACCCGCTCCCGACTCTGGGGCACGCCGAACCACATTGCGTTAAGCAGCCTGGCTTTCACGCGGTACCCAGACGCCCGGAGTTCTTGCATGATTTCGGCAAAGAGTAACTTCATTTTCCCTTTCACCATCCCGCTGACGTTTTCCATGACGAAAACCTTCGGCCTGAGACCGCGAAGTAGCCGCACAAACTCCCGAAAAAGTTGGTTCCGCGGGTCATCCAGGATGCGTTTCCCCGCGGTGCTGAAGCCCTGACATGGGGGCGAGCCATCCAAAACGTCCAATTCCCCAGGCTGGATGCCCGCCATGTCCAGGGCCTGTTCTACCGAAAGGGTCGCAATGTCCCCATGATACACCGGCACATCCGGGAAGTTCGCGCGGAACGTTCGCACCGCGTTGTCATCCCATTCCACGGCCAGGAGTTCCCGAAACCCCGCCATCGAATAGCCAAGCGAAGAGCCTCCCCCACCAGCAAAAAGACTGATGACGGTCGGGGCGTCTGGCTCCCGCGGGGCCAGGTGCTTTTCCCACATCCGGTGAAGGTGGGCCGGATAGTCGTCTATTTTGGGAAGCGGAAGCCGCACTTGGGACATGTAACCATCTCCACCTTTTCCGCTACGTCTTCATCAATCGCCGGGAATTCATCCGGCGGCTCAAAGTCCACCTGGTAGTTTTCCGCGACTTGTTGGAGTAAGGTTGCGATTTGCTTCTCCTCGGTTTCGATTTGAGCCAGGAGGTCGGCCAGCACTTGCTCATCCGCCGCAGCCATCGCGGAAATAGGGTCGAGCGTAGCCAGGATGATTTTCTCTTCCTCCTCATCCAGGTCTACATATTGCACCGGGACCTTTTTCTCCCCGCGTCGCATGGCAAGAAGGATGCGCAAGTGCCCATCCACTACGTGGCCCGTGCGCCGGTTCACGATGACCGGCGGACCGGCCCATCCGATGCGGTCCAGGATGTCAAGCAAGGCATCCTGTTGCTTTTGAGGATGCACCCGCCAGTTCCAGGGATTGGCCTGAAGTTGCCGCGGGTCCTCTTCGCCATAACCCACAATGCGATTTTTCCAGCGGTTCATCATTCCCTCCCAAATGCAAAAAGTCCGGCGGGTCGTGCACGTGACACGACCTACCGGACCGGTCCGGTTCACCCCCTACCCCGCCCCGCAGCGGTTCGGGAGTTCACGTATAGTATAGCATGAGCAAAACAAAAGAAAAAGGGCGCAGGCTTTTACCTGCGCCCACCTTGACCTACTGGCCTATAATCACCGCTCACGCACCTCAACTTCCACTTTCCCATCCCGCCAGGTGAACACCGCCACACGGGACGGAAACTCAACTACCCATTGCTCCTCCCCTTGCTCCACGCGAGTGGGGAATTCTCCCCAGACCCGCGCAGCCGTCATCACCGCGTTGAACATATCCTTGACAAACTGCACTTGCGCCAATTGCTCTTTCATGGCTCCTCACTCCTTTCATTGGACTTTGTTCACTTCCTATTATACGCAAGCCACCAGGTTTGTCAAGGGGTTTTCCCGACTTTTTTGTTGCGAACAACAAAAAAGGGCCGGGAACATTCCCGGCCCTTCTTGGACAGGTCCCAACTTCTACGCCTCAGCCTCTTCCTGCGATTCCTTTGGAGTCAGTTCTTGTACCGCCCGGTCGTAAACCAATTGGAATTGCTCCTGAACCTCCGGCGGAACCAGGCCGCTTTCCTCGTCATAAAGCACGTCCAGCAGGGCTTTCAGGGAGTGGTCCCGCAGGCCCTTCAGGCTCTCCTTGCCGTAAAGCCACCAGGTCACAATGTGACGGGCTTCCACGGCCATTGGCCCACCACCAAACACGCCCTCGATGGCCTGGGCCACCAGGCCAATAGCCCCGGCCCGGTTCTGGAACCGGAAGCCTTCCCGATAATACCGGACCGCCAGGGTGCGCATATACTCCCGGAATTTCTCAGGGTCCAATGGGAGCAACTTGCGCAGGTCCTGGGCGTCCAAGGCTTGCTGTACC
>WFUL01000174.1 GCA_015484985.1 Anaerolineales bacterium
CCGCGGGCGGTTTTCGAACCCATCGCGCGCCCCTTTTGGGATATGATTTGAGAAGCCTTCGGTCGTGGGCTATTCTACCAGGCCCTCCCGAGGTTTTGGGATGGGAGGGCTTCGGCTACACGCAAAGCCTGTGCAGAAAGGAGGACAGAATGCCGGCCAATCCCGAGAGTACGTTGCGGGTTGCCCTCCTGCAAAGAGCGGTCGTGGATGGCCAACCCCAGGCCAACATGCGAGCGGCGGAAGACGACGTGCGCCGGGCCGCGAAGGCAGGGGCCCAGATTCTTCTGCTGCCCGAACTCTGGACCACGGGGTTCGTCCTGGAACACGCCTCCCGCCTGGCCGAAGCGCTCCCCGAAGGGCCCACCGTACAACAATGGCGCGCCTGGGCCCAGCGCCATAACCTCTACATCGTGGGCTCCCTTTTGGAACGGGACAAGCAAGGACGCATCTACAACACCGCCTTGTGCGTGGGACCCGAAGGCCCGGTCGGAACCCCTTACCGCAAAATCCACCTCTTCGGTCCAATGCAGGAGGACCGTTACCTCAGCCCGGGGTGTCGTCCCGTAGTCTGGTCCCTGCCCTGGGGCCCGGTGGGCATCGGCATCTGCTACGACCTGCGTTTTCCCGAGCTGTGGCGGACGTATGCCCGACATGGGGTGACCCTCTTCCTCCTGGTCGCCGCCTGGCCTCAAGCCCGACGGGACCACTGGGACCTCCTCCTCCGGGCCCGTGCCGTGGACAATCTGGCCTACATAGTGGCCGTCAATCGCGTCGGTCCAGGGCGCTTTGGCCCCTACGGCGGCGGTTCGGCGGTCGTGGACCCTTGGGGCCAGGTGGAGGTCCAGGCGGGCACCGACACCACTTTGCTTCTGACCACCCTGGACCTGCGCCGTGTCCAAAAGGCTCGTGCTCGCCTGCCCGTCTTGCAGGACGTACGGCCCTCATGCTATGCTATACCCGAATCCCCCCACGAGGACGACGAGCGATGAAAACGTACCTGCAGGTCTTCACGACCGTGGACGACCCGACACGGGCTCGCGAACTGGCCCAGGGATTGGTGGACGCCCGCCTCGCGGGTTGCGTGCAAATCGTCGGCCCCATTGAGAGCACCTATTGGTGGCAAGGAAAGCGGGAAACGGCCCAAGAATATCTGTTGCTCATCAAGACCCGTTCGGACCTCTACCCTCAACTGGAGGCATGGCTGAAGGAACACCACCCCTATGAAGTACCCGAAATTCTGGCCATGCCGGTAAGCGCTGGACTTCCTGCCTACCTCCAATGGTTGGATCAAAACCTCCATCCGCCCAAACCCATGGTGTAGTGTTCCATGCAGCCCTTTAACGCCTCAACCGAAGCCTGGCACAACCTCCTGTTGGACCTGATGCCCCATCCCCCCTTCCTGCAAACAGCCGTATGGGGCGAAATTAAGCGGGCTCAGGTAGGATGGCAGCCTCGTTTTTGGGTCTGGTGGGAACACGGGGGAGTGAGCGCCGCGGCTATGACCCTGCTGCGCCAAGTCACCCCCGGAGTACGCATCGCGTATGTCCCCCACGGCCCCGTCGTACCCGAAGACCGGCCTGACCTCTGGGCCCAGGTGCTGGCCGACCTGGAGGCATGGGCAAAGCAGGCAGGCTGTCTGTACATCAAAATCGACGCCCCCGTTCCCGTCGCGTTTGGCGAGCCTGGGGAAGATGCGGTCCCCCACCCGCCCGGAGAGGTCTTCCGAACCCATCTAAAGGCCCGCGGGTGGCGCCCTTCCCCCGAATGGATTCAATTCCCCAATACCCTTTGGATTGACCTCCAGGCCGATGAGAAAACTCTGCTGGCCCGGATGAAGCAAAAAACTCGTTATAACATCCGCCTGGCCGCCCGCAAGGGCGTGGAAGTGCAACCGGGCGGACCGGAGGACTTCCCCCTGCTCTATGCCATGTATGCCGAAACTGCCCAACGGGATGGCTTTCCCATTCGCCCACGCGCGTATTACCTGCACCTTTGGGGCACCCTGGCTCGTGCGGGTATGCTCACGCCCTTTGTCGCCAATGTTGAAGGGGAACCTGTGGCTGGCCTGATTCTGGTCCACTTCGGGCCCACGGCGTGGTATCTCCACGGCATGTCCCGGAACCGCCATCGCAACCGCATGCCCAACCACGCGCTCCAGTGGGCGGCCATGCGCTGGGCCAAGGCCCGGGGTTGTACCCGATACGATATGTGGGGAGCACCCTTCCGCTTTCACGCTCAAGACCCCATGTGGGGCGTGTACCGTTTCAAAAAGGGCTTTGGAGGCCGGGTTGTGCGCACCCTGGGACCCTGGGATTGGACGCCTTTTCCCTCGGGCTACCGTCTGTATCAATTCACCCGACCGCGGGTTCTCAGGCTTTGGCGGGCTTTGGCGCGTCAACGCCAGCGCTAACACCAATCCTCTCATGAACGGAAATAAATTGATGGGGCGGTTTCGCCGCCCCATCAATTTATTTTTCCACCCGCGGCTCTGGGCCCGGAAAGGCCCATTTCGTACCCCACGCCTCACGGTGTGAAAATAGTGCGCCGTTCTTTATCCAGGCGGTATTTCACCCGCTCCAGGTCGGCATCCACCATCATCTGAATCAACTCCTCAAAGCTCACGCTGGGCTTCCATCCCAGTTTCGTCTTGGCCTTGGTAGGGTCCGCCAGCAGGAAGTCCACGTCTACCGGGCGGAAGTAACGGGGGTCTTGCTTGACGAACTCCCGGTAGTCCAGCCCGACGTAACTGAAGGCCACCTCGCACAACTCCCGCACCGAGTGGGCCTCGCCGGTACCCACC
>WFUL01000175.1 GCA_015484985.1 Anaerolineales bacterium
ACCTGGACCCCCTGACCGCGGTGACCCTCTTCTTCGTGGCCTGGACCATCGTGATGATTTTCGTGTACTCGGTGGGGTATCACAACTACGGGGCGCCGAGAGGGGACCACGATGAAAAGGGACTTCCGCCCCATGGAGCCACGGTGGAGGAGCACGGCCACAAGCACAAAGTGCCCTCCATCGAGCCTATGTACGCCCGCTTCTTCGCCTTCGGGATGTACCTGTTGGTGGTGAGCGATAACCTCCTCACCCTGTTCGCCGGGTGGGAAATCATGGGCTTGTGTTCCTTCCTGCTCATTGGCTTCTGGTTCAAGAAGCCATCGGCCCGGGATGCTGCGGTCAAGGCTTTCATGACCACCCGTATTGGCGATGTGTTCATGTTGTTGGGCATCGTGTATCTGTACAGCCAGGTGGGTTCTCTGTCGTACCCGGACATCTTCGCCTCGGAAACCCTGCATCGCTTGGCCACCACGCCCGCACCGGTTTTGGGTATGTCCATCGCCGGCTTCATCGGGTTGTTGCTCTTCATCGGTACGGTGGGGAAATCGGCGCAGTGGCCCCTGCACGTTTGGTTGCCCGACGCCATGGAAGGCCCCACTCCCGTTTCGGCCATGATCCATGCGGCCACCATGGTGTCCGCGGGCGTGTACCTGATTTTGCGTATTTTCCCGTTGCTCGATGCCGCGGCGGGCGTTCCCGAATTCCTCTCGCCCATGCCCATCATCGCCTTCATTGGAGCCTTCACCGCCCTGTTCGCGGCCACCATCGCCGTGGCTCAGAACGACATCAAGCGGGTGCTGGCCTATTCCACCATCTCCCAGCTGGGTTACATGGTGGCCGCGGTGGGCATCGGCGCTTATGTGGCCGCGGCGTTCCACCTGGTGACCCACGCCTTCTTCAAGGCCCTGTTGTTCCTGGGTTCGGGTTCTGTGATTCATGGCATGGAGCACGGGGTGTTGCATACCGATGAGCACATCGACCCCCAGAACATGTACAACATGGGCGGTCTCAAGGCCAAGATGCCCGTTACCTTCTGGACCTTCCTTATTGGCGGTTTCGCCCTGGCGGGCTTCCCCGTGGTGACGGCTGGTTTCTGGTCCAAGGACGAGATTTTGGGCGCAGCCTTCAATACAGGGCATACCGTGGTCTTCTGGACCCTGGCCGTGGCCGCCCTGCTCACTGCTTTCTACACCATGCGCCAGATTACGCTCACCTTTTTGGGGAAGCCGCGTACCCGTGCTGCGGAACACGCCCAGGAAACCCCCAAGACCATGACCGTACCGCTGATGGTGCTGGCCGTCTTCGCCCTGGGGTACGGTTGGATTGGCGTGCCCAAGTACTTCCCGGTGTTGGGCGGCCTACTACCCGAATGGTTCCAGGAATGGGTGGGTGCTTTGTTGTACAGCATCGTGGGGAAGGGCGAAGTAGGCGAGGTGCCTCATTCCCTGTTCCCGCTGGCCGTTTCGGTGGCGGTTTCCTTGGGTGGCTTGGCTCTGGGTTACGGCGTTTATCGTCACGTCGAACGGGCGGACCAACCCGACCCCCTGGCCCGTGTCCTGGGGCCTTTGTTCACGTTGTTGAAGAACAAGTACTACTTCGATGAACTCTATGCCTTCCTGTTCGTGCGTCCGGCGTACTGGCTGGCCGAGGTCTTCACCTTCCGCTGGCTGGATCGGTCGGTCATCGACGGCGTGCTTCACCTGGTGGCCCGGGCCTCGGTAGCCCTGGGAGGTTTCTTGCGGAACTACATCGATCTGCCCATCGTGAACGGCTTTGGCGACGCGGTCGGCGAGGGGACCAAGGGCTTTGGACGCCTGTTCCGGGCCATCCAAACCGGGCGCGTGCAGCAGTACATGCTGGTCGCTCTGGCCCATCTGGTGGCCTTCTTGGTGTTGGTGTACTACTTCGCGACCATGTCGTGAAGCGTGGTTGTTGGAGATGGTGGCGTGGATGTGGGTACCTGGCCATATCTTGGAAATCGACGCGAAAACGAGGCCGACTGGCAAAGGCGTTGTCGCGCTGGCGATGTTGCGGCGATGCGAAGCAACGTCCTTCAAGGAGGATAGGTAAATGAGCCCCTGGATGCAGCACCTCCTGACGCTCATCCTCTTCACGCCCCTGGTAGGTGGGGTGATTCTGGGATTCCTGCCCGATCGTCCCAAGGTGCAGCGCTGGGCCGCCCTGGTGGTGTCCCTCATTCCCCTGGCGCTGACCCTGGTGTTGTGGGCCAATTTCGACTTCCTGAAGGCCGGGGAGTTCCAGTTCCGGATACGTCTGCCCTGGTACGACGCCATCGGCGCCGCGTACCATGTGGGCGTGGACGGGCTGTCTCTGGTCATGGTCCTGCTCACCACCCTGTTGGTTCCCCTGGCCGTGCTGGCCTCGTTCTCCATCCAGGAACGGGTGCGGGCCTACATGATGCTGTTCCTCATACTGGAAACCGGGATGCTGGGGGTGTTCCTGGCCCTGGACCTGCTCCTCTTCTTCGTGTTCTGGGAAGTGGGCCTGGTGCCCATGTTCTTCCTCATCCTCCAGTGGGGGAGCCCCAAGGGTGAGCGCGAAGTCTGGCCGGGGTTCAAACTCCAGGCCCGTACCTATGCGGCCATGAAGTTCATGGTGTACACCATGGCCGGTTCCCTGGGCCTGCTCCTAGCCCTGCAGATGTTGGGTCTGGTCACGGGGACCTTCGACTACCTCCAGGTCTTGGAGCGCTGGCCCGCGTTGACCGGTGCGTATCTGCCCAACATCCCCTGGCGCATTCCCCTGGAAACGGCCAAGACCCTGGCCTTCTGGGCTTTCGTGATTGCCTTCGCTTTGAAGGTCCCGGTGTGGCCCTTCCACACCTGGCTTCCCGATGCCCACACGGAGGCGCCCACCGCAGGCTCCATGATTCTGGCCGGCGTGCTGTTGAAGCTGGGTGCGTACGGTTTCCTGCGCTTCGTGCTTCCCCTCTACCCCGAACAGGCTCAGTCGTACGCGCCGGCCCTGGCCTTCCTGGCCGCCATGGCCGCGCTCCTGGGTGCCCTGGCCGCGTGGGGGCAGTGGGACTTCAAACGTTTGGTGGCGTATTCCTCCATCAATCACATGGGTTTTGTGGTGCTGGCCGTGGCGGCGGCAGCCAAGGCTGCGGGCACGGAGCACGCCGTTCAAGCCCTGAACGGCGCGGTGTTGCAGATGTTCAATCACGGATTGACAGCCGCGGGCATGTTCTTCCTGGTAGGTGTGTTGTACGACCGGGCGCACACCCGTAACCTGAAGGACTTCGGCGGACTCTTTAGCGTGGTGCCCCTCTACGGCGGTGTGCTTATGTTCACGGCCATGGCTTCCCTGGGGTTGCCGGGCCTCAACAACTTTGTTTCCGAGTTCCTGATCGTACGGGGCGCCTGGCCGGTGCTGCCCCTGTTTACGGCCATCAGCCTGGGGGGCTTGCTCTTTACTGGTGCCTACATCCTCAAGGGCATCAAGTACGCCCTCTTCAGCCCCCTGGTGGAAAAATGGGCCCGGTTGCCCGACATGACCGTGCGCGAGGTGCTGGTCATCGCGCCCCTCATGGTGTTGATGTTGGTCCTGGGTATCTGGCCCCTGACGCTGTTGGACGTGATTCACCGCAGCATGGTGGCATTGGTGGCGCTGGTGGCGGGTTGAGATGCAAGAAGCGAGAGCGATTCAGGCTCGTGTGACGGAAGATTCGCTCATCGTAGGATTCGTTTATCTCATCATCCTTTGACGAGGGAAGAGCGATGTCTCCATTGACGATTCTCATCTTCCTCCCCATGGTGGTGGGCGGGGTATTCCTCATCATCCCCCGCATGAAGGACCAGACGGTCAAGGTGCTGGCCTTGCTCACGGGTCTGGTGGCCTTCTTGCTTTCGGGCTGGATTTACCTGAACTACGACCTGGCCCAGGGAGGATATCAGTTCGTACAGAAGTCGCCCTGGCTGCCTGCCTTGGGCATTTCCTACCACGTAGGCGTGGACGGCATGAGCGCGCCCCTGGTCCTGCTCACGGGTATCGTCATCTTCACTGGCGTGCTCATCTCCTGGAACATGCCCCGCATCCGGGAGTTCTTCGGCCTGCTTTTCATCCTGGCCACGGGCGTCTTTGGGGTTTTCGCCTCCCTGGACCTGTTCACGCTGTTCTTCTTCTACGAGATTGCCGTCTTTCCCATGTACCTGCTCATCGTGATTTGGGGATGGAAGAAGACCCGGGAATACGCGGGGATGAAGCTCACCCTCTACCTGTTCGTCGGGTCGGTGCTGGCCCTGGTGGGCGCGCTGGCTATGGTGTTCCAGGCCAAGGCCCAGCTGGGTTACCTCACCTTCGACCTGCTGGAGCTGGAGAAGGTGGCCTTTCCGGTGGCCTTTCAGAAGCTTTGGTTCCCGGTGGTCTTCTTCGGTTTTGCCGTGCTGGGCGGTATTTTCCCTGTGCACAACTGGAGCCCTGACGGTCACGTGGCCGCGCCAACGGCCGTCTCCATGTTCCACGCGGGTGTGCTCATGAAACTGGGCGCGTTCGCCGCATTGCGCCTGGGCATCATGATGATGCCCGAAGGGGCCAAGTTCCACCTGCCCTGGATCATCCTCCTCACCCTGGTCAACGTGGTCTACGGTGCCTTCATCGCTTCGGTGCAGCAGGATTTCAAGTACGTCATCGGCTTCTCGTCCGTCTCCCACATGGGCCTGGTGCTCATGGGTTTCGCGACCCTGAACTATTACGGCTTCCTGGGCGCGGGTATCCAGATGTTCTCCCACGGAGTGATGACGGCCCTCTTCTTCGCCGTGGTGGGGATGGTGTACGACCGGGCCCATACCCGCCACATTCCCAGCCTGGGCGGCTTCATCAAGAAACTCCCCTGGGCCGCAGTAGCCTTCATCATCGGCGGCCTGACCTCCATGGGTATGCCGGGATTCTCGGGATTCATCGCCGAGTTCCCCATTTTCATGGGGGTGTGGAAGTATGAGCCCTGGATCGCCATTGTGGCGGTGATTTCCATCGTGGTCACGGCCAGCTACATCCTGCGGGTGGCTTGGCGGGTGTTCTTCGGCGAACTGCGGGAGGAATTCCAGGACGTTCCCGGATTGCTCGTTTACGACAAAGTGGCCCTGGCCGTGCTCTGTGCTTTCCTCATCGGGATTGGCTGGTTCCCCAAGATTATGACGCCCTGGGTGCATGTGGGCACCGAGTACGTGCTGCAATTGTTGAAGTAAGGCAATGCCGCGCAGTTTCGATTACGGCCGACTGGAGGAGTAAGCGATGAGCCTTCCCCTGAGCGATTTGCAAGCCCTGTTGCCGGAACTGGCTCTGTTGGTCCTCATGGGCCTGGTGATGCTGCTGGACCTGCTCTGGCATCCCCGGCGGAAATTGGGTGTATGGACGGCCCTGGGCCTGGTGGCCGTGTTGGTTCTCAGTCTGGCCCTGGCCCAACCTTCCGGATCCCAGGCGGTCTGGGGTGGCATCTTGCGCCATGACGGATACAGCTTTGTCTTCCGCATGCTGTTCCTGGTGGGCGCGCTGGTGACCGCGCTCCTGGCGATGGACGTCCCCCACCTGGGCGACAAAGGGGCGTTCTACCTCCTTTTGCTCACCAGCACCCTGGGGATGATGCTCATGGCCATGGCCAACAACCTCATCATGGTGTTCCTGGCCGTGGAGACGGCATCCATCCCTCTGTACGTCATGGCCGGGTTCTATCCCAAGGACCGGGCTTCCGCGGAAGCGGGCTTCAAGTACATGCTCTTCGGCGCGCTGGCTTCGGCGGTGTTGGTGTACGGCATGACCTTGCTGTACGGTCTGGCAGGGGCCACGGATTTCGCCGGTGTGGTGGCCGGACTGCAGCAGGCCACCTGGCCCGTGTGGATGACGGTGGCGGTGTTGCTCCTGGTGCTGGCGGGATTCGCCTTCAAGGTGGCGGCGGTGCCCTTCCACTTCTGGGCGCCGGACGTGTACACGGGCGCGCCCACGCCCATCGCGGCTTATCTCTCCACGGCTTCCAAAGCCGCGGGCTTCGCGGTGTTGGTGCGCTTTTTGCTGGCCGCCCTTCCCGGGAGCACCCTCCCCTGGTGGGGCGCCTTCCTCGCGGCTATGGCCGCCGCCACCATGACGGTGGGGAACTTCCTGGCCCTGGCGCAACGCAACCTGAAGCGTCTCCTGGCTTACTCCTCTATTGCCCATGCGGGCTATATCCTCATCGGCGTGGTCGCGGCTTCCCACCTGGGCGTGACCGCGGCGGTGTTCTACCTGGTGGTCTACCTGCTTACCAACCTGGTGGCCTTCGGCGTGGTGGTGGCCCTGGAGAGCGCTGGGGGGACTTCGGAAATCCGCTCCTTAGCGGGCCTGTACAAGCGCTCGCCTCTGCTGGCCCTCTTTTTGATGACCGCCTTCCTCTCTCTGGCCGGTGTGCCGCCCTTCTCCGGCTTTGTGGCCAAGGTGTGGGTGTTCACCGCCGCGGTGGAGGCGGGCCTCATCTGGCTGGCCATCGTGGGCGTGCTCAACGCCATTGTGGGCCTGTACTACTACCTCATCGTGCTCAAAATGGCGTACGTGTACGACGCGCCCGAGGAGGAAATGCACCGGCCGGTCCGTGTGCCGCGCGTGCAAGCCGCGGCCCTGGGCGTGCTGTCGGTGCTCATCGTGGTTATGGGCTTGGTCTTTGCCCCCTGGTTTGCCTGGGGTGAATGGGCAGCCCGAACCCTGATGGGCGGCTGAAAACGTTTTCCCACCCCTCCTGCTCGTTCTGGATGGGCTTGCATGAAGGGGCCGGTGACCGTGCCGGCCCCTTCGTGCGTTTCGCGTTCGAGGCGCGGAAGAGGCCTGCCGCCCTTCACTTCGTCTTCACGATGAAGATGTGCGTGCCCGCGTACGACGTCAGGTAGTGAAAAGGCCCCCAGTCTTGGGGTTGTCGGTACCAGTCCCGAAGTTCGGGTGGGTGGTTGGGTTCCAGGAGGAGCAGGCAGGCTCCGTAATCGCGCGCGGCCGCAGCCACGGCTTCCCTTCCGCCGGAGGGCACCACCAGCGCGGGCCAGGCGGGGCGACCCCATGCCCATGAAGGTGGGTCGTTGACCAGGATGGGGCAGGGGCGAACCTGGGGAACACGCTGGCGGATGACCTGCGCGACCTGCGTGTAGACCTCCTCAGGGGTGTTCCACGTACGGAGTCGCCGTGAGGTCACAACCAGGGTCAGGGCGAGCAGCAGGACGCCCAGACCACCTCCCAGTATCCAGCGGGCCTGGTGGGCGTGCCAGCCGCGCCGGGCCGTTCCCCAGACGAAGAACCGCTCCATCCCCTGGGCGATGAGCACCCAGGTGAGGGGTTGTAGGCCGGCCACGGCATGGAAGGATCCTCCGCGAGCCCCCGGTGCGGGGAAGACCAGGGTCATGGTGGCCAGGAGACCGAGATAGAGGCCCAGCCAGACCCGGGTGAGGAGGTCCCGGCGACGAGCCCACAGGCCCCACAAAAGCCAGGGGAAACCCGCAATCTCCGCCTGTACGGCCAGGGTGGTCTGAAGGTTGACGCTCAAGGCCTGGCGCCAAAGGGCGAACCAGGTTTCAGGCCCCGCGTGCCACCAGCGAGGGAAGGAGAGTTGTTGGGGCGGATAGAGGAAGAGGTCGTTGTAATGGGTGAGCCAGAGGAGGCGGTCCAGGGAGGCAGGAAAGGGGGTCCCAAAGGCCAGGAAGTTGCGGGTCCACCAGGGAAGGAGCACCAGCAGGTATCCTATGGTCAGGGCAAGCCCGGTGCGGAGGACCCGACCCCGGGACGTGAAACCCAGCGCGAGGATGGCCACCAGGAGCCAGAGGGGCCCTTCGTTTCGGGTCAGGTGGATGAGGCCGGAGACCAGGCCCAGCAGAAAGGCGCGGCGTGGACGCATCGGCGCGTGCAAGAGTAGGAGGAAATATCCGGCCCCCAGCAGCATCATGGGCGTGAAGGCATCCACCGCGGGCAGGTACGGCAGGAAGAACCCGGAGGCCATGCTGAGCACCATGGCCCAGAGGGTGATGCGGGCGTCCTTCGTCCACCGATAGGCGAGCCCTGCGGTGAAGGCGGGGATGAACAGGGCCAGCAGGAGGAAGGGAAAACGCACGCGGGCATAGGCGTGGGAAGTCCAGAAGGCCATCTGCGTGCCCAATGCGGCCAGCAGGGAGGGGAGGGGCATCCAGTAATCGTGGCCCGGGCGAGGAGGCGGCGCGGGATGACGGAGATACGTCCAGAGGAAGGGTTCCGTGAGGCCCTGGCCCTGGGCCAGACGACGGCCCAGTACCGCGTAGTAGGCTGCGTCCATGTAGCCCGGCGCATCCTGGTGGGCGGCCACGCCGAGGAGCAACACCGTATGGCCCAGGGTAATGAGCAACAGGGCTTTGTAGGGGAAGGAGGTCTTCATGGCCCTCTCTCGTAGGTGAAGGGCGACGCCTGTTCGACCCTCGCGTGTGGGAAAGCATTATACCTGTGTTTGTCCCGCGAAAGGGGTGTTCGCAGTGCGCACTGCGCCTGTTGCATACCCATATCTTAGGTGCGACCCCGTTTCTCACCCTAAGCGAGGGACATGTGGATAGGCCCGCTAAACTCATCTCCGTATATCTCGCATAGTCCTAACCGGGTATGGGACTGCAGGAAAGAAAGATAAATTGATACAGCGGCGGTGAAGCCGCCGCTGTATCAATTTATTTCCCCCTCCTGCCCCCGGGCCCAAACAGGACCACGCGAGATATACGGAAAATAACCTTGATTTTGAATCTCACAAGATATGGGTATGTGCCAGCGAACCGCACCTCTCCCAGACCTTGGCCGGATGAGGTAAAATAAAACACCGTCCTCGAACGTTTTCCCTCATTTTAGGGAGGGTTGAACGGCCCTGGGACCCGAGAGGTGCTCGGGTCGGGACAGGGATAACTCTCTGGAATCCGTGCCGTGAGGCCGTTTGCCATTCTTTACGCGAGGGAGGGAAGCCATGAGCGGTCTTTTCTTTCACCAGGACCCCATGAGCGGACGGCATCGTCCGCGGCCCCTCTTTTGGGGGATGCTTGCCGTGGGCGTCTTCCTGGTGTTGTTGGTCGCTGCCGGGTTCTATCTCCGGTTCCGTCGGACGTCTCCGGTCACCCCTACCCCGGTTCCCCTGACC
>WFUL01000176.1 GCA_015484985.1 Anaerolineales bacterium
CCACCACCACCAGGCGATGGCAGTCGAAGCCGGGAGGGATAATGTTGTTAATCTGCCGGGTCGCATTGCCCGCTCCCCGAATCTCCACGGTCACCTCATGGGGGCGAATCCAGCGGGGGGGATGGTCCTCGTTCGTGGCCACCCAACCGTACGCGATGTCCACAGGCGTGAGGGCTTCCACGCGAAAACGGGTATGGCGGGAAAGGTAGAAGGCATGGGGCAGGCCCTGGAAGACGTTTTCCCGCTCACCGATGCCTTCCCAGAGGGTGCCGTCGCCCAGGCGAACCGTCACCCGACCGCCCAAAAGGACGAAGGCGTATTCGTGTTCCCCCGTCTCGCCCTCCCAGACTTGGCCTGGTGCCATCCTGCGGGCCGCGAAATGGAGCAGTTCCCATCCGGCTTCCTGGGGCGTGACCCGAATGTATTCCTCCTGACCGTCACGAGGGGGAATGAGCAACGGAGATTGCCGGGCGGGCATGATTTCACCTCCCATGAGGGAATGCAAGGTTCGGTATAATTGTACCCCAAGCCCGCATGGGAAACCGTCCGCGTATACGCGTAGTCAACGTGGTGGAAGGAGCGGCTTATGACTCCCGTTTGGACCTTTTGGAAACGCATTTCCCCCCGCAAACGGCGGACGTGGCGGGAATGGCTCACGGCGTACGCCTTCCTCTCCCCGGCCTTGCTGCTCATCGGCCTCTTCGGCATCTGGCCGGTGTTGTTCGCGGTGTACGTGAGCCTGCATAAGTGGCGCATCCGCCGCGGGGATTTCGTGGGCATGACCCATTACTTCAAAGCCGTAGATGTCTTCGGCTTCTTCCTGTTCGCCCTCACCGGCGTGGCTTTTCTGGCCGCGGGCGTGTTGTTGCTGCGGCGGTATTGGTGGCGGGAGCACACGGGTACGGCTCGCGGATGGGTGTTGGCCCCGACCTGGAGCTGGGCGGCGGCGGCCTGGGCCCTGGCAGGGTACGGGGTGGCCGTCCTGCCCCACGTGCTGGACATCGCGCAAAAGGCCGTGGGCAAACGCCCCACGGTGGCCATGTTCCGCCAATGGTTGTGGGAGGCCCTGACCTCCCCGTCGGTGACCCCTTGGTTCAGCGCGGCGGTGTGGTTGGCCCTGGTGGGCCTGGGCGTGTCTCTGGTCCTGCGGTACGGACGCCCCCAGGTCTTGCGCCAGGGGGGAGCCGCGCTGGCCTGGAGCGCTCTGGGGTGGTGGTTCTTGGGTATCGGTTTGTTGACCCTCGCCTTTAGCGTGGCCGAGCTGTTGCGCTGGCATCAGGCGCTCATGGCCGAGGACGCCTCCCGCAACTTCTTGGCCCAGGCGTTTTCCATCATCGCCGGGGCAGTGGCCCTGGGCCTTTCGTGGAAGTTGTGGAAAGGCGCGGTGGATAGCGAATCTACCCGGGGCTTCCTGGGAAAGGCCCTGGCGGCCCTCCTCTTCATGATTGGCGCGTGGATTCTCCTCATGGAGGTCCCGCCTGCCATTCGGGCGGGGGACAAGGACGTGTGGGAAGGGCTGCTCATCACCACGTACTACGCCCTGGGAACGGTGCCCTTCCAGCTGACCATTGCCCTGTTCCTGGCCCTCCTGCTGTATCAGAACTTGCCGGGCAAGGAAATGTTCCGGGTCATCTACTTCCTCCCTTACGTGACGCCCACGGTGGCCAGCGCCGCGGTGTTCCGGCTTCTGTTCTCCCCGCGTCCCACGGCGCCGGTGAACACCCTGCTGGCCCGTTTGGGCCTGCCGGCTCAACGGTGGCTTATGGAGCCCCGGGGAATCGGCCAGCTTCTGGGCGAGGCCCTGGGGCTGCAAGTACCTTCCTGGTTGCACGGCCCCAGCCTGGCCCTAGTGGTCATCATGATTTACTCCATCTGGGTCTTCGTGGGTTACGACATCGTCATCTATCTGGCCGGCCTGGGGAACATTCCCACGGAACTGAAGGAGGCGGCGGCCATCGACGGCGCCACCGGCTGGCAGATTTTCCGTCACGTGACCCTGCCCCTGCTATCTCCGACCATTTACTTCCTGAGCCTCA
>WFUL01000177.1 GCA_015484985.1 Anaerolineales bacterium
CCAGCGGGGCAGGTCCTGGCCCTGAGGGGCGGCCTCCAGGCGCAAGGGGAGGACGAGGGAAAGCAGGTCGGGCGTCATGCTGCCCATGGGGTGCTGCTCCTGCCGGCCTGAAGTTCACGGGGAAGGGGAAAACCGGCGCCCCCGGGCCTGTTCCCGGACGTCCTGGAGGTTGAGGATTTCCGCCACCTCGTAGCGGGGCGGCACCGCGCCGGGCACGGGCCGCAGGCGCAGGATGGGCGGGAAGTAGCCCATGCGCCCGTGCAGTTCCGCCAGCAAGAGCGCGGTGATGAAGTTCAGCGAGGGCGGGTTCACCAGGATGCGAGCCGTCTGCCATTCCTCCGGGGTCAGGGGAATGCGGGCCATGAGGTCCTGCAACTGGGGCACGAAGGGCTTTTGATTGTCGAAGTGCACGGGCACGGCGATGACCCGCTCGACGGCCTCACCGGTCAGGGCCTCGATTTGCGCCTTCTGCTCTTCGGTGAGGGGGTGGGCAAAGTTGAGCACAATCATGGGAACACCTCGGATAAAGGGGTAATGGTCACGCCATGGGTTGAAGGAAGACCTGCATAGCAGGCCGCACTGGACCAGGGATAGGCTTCTGTGGTGTCTGCCCGTCCATCGCGGACCGGGTTGGCGTGGATGTAGCGGATTTTCTCCAGGAGTTTGCGACGGGTGAAGACGTTGAAATGGTCCGTTGGGGATGCGCTTCGGGGTCCCACCACACCAGCAAATGCACATGGTCCGGCATGAGAACAAAGGCCAGGACATGAAAACCCATCTCCCGACGGGCTTGCTCCAGTTGCCGGCAGAAGATCCTGGCCCACGCGGCGACCCGAAAATAGGGTATGCGGCGGTAGGTCACCGCGGTCAGGAAGTGCACGCCGAAGTTGCATTTGGGGAGGGAGGGGTGCCGTAGCCGTTTCCCGTTCATAGCGTCCTCAAAAGCCTGCAAGCATCCGGGTGGGCGAGGAGGCCTATCCCGGTGGAAGGACCCGATCCAGGGCGGCATGCAGCGCCCGTTCGGATGCTTCCGTCAAACGGTTGCCCTGTCGTTCCACGACCACCACCTGCACGCGGTAAGCCTCGGCCAGGGCGCGCATTTGCTCGCCCAGGGGGCGGGCCACCACCCAGATTTTGCCCGTATACGTGCCCAGGTACTCCCGGCCGGCGATGGTGGTCAATTGGTCCAGCCCATCGCGGCGGCGCTTGTTGCGGGACCAACTTTCCTTGGCCTCGACCACGGCCACGCGGTTGCCCCGTCGGAGCAGAAAGTCAATTTCAAAACCGGGGAACTGCAACCCGTGGCGCATCTCGTCCACTCGCGAGCGAAAGAAGGCGGCCAGGACCTTCTCCTGGGCACTGACCAGCCGGTCCCGAGCGGGGGGGTGCAGGCCGTGGGCCCGCAGGTAGTCGTCCAGGGTGATGAGCGCCGGCAGGCGTTGGGGGCCGCCGTCCAGCCTTGGGCCCCGGGAGGTGAAGCGATAGCGGTAGAGCACGCTCTGCCCGCCCTCGGACTGCAGATAGACGAAGGGGCATCCGACCTGCCGGGCGGCCTCGTATCCGGCCCAGGCCATGGGTTTGGTGCCGGCGGTCAGATTGAGCACCGCGCTGTCCACGTGGGCCAACAGACGTTGCAGGGTGTGAAGGGCCTGGTCCAGGTCGTAGGGAGCCATGAGATGGCGCTCCGCATGAGGAAGCAGCGCTTCCAGGTTGCGCGCCTGGCGGGCTGTGGTCGTGGTGTGCAGCAGCACATGGCGGTCCGGGCGCAAGGCCCGGTCCACCAGCAACACCGGAATGGGTTGTTCCCCAATCAGAGAAAGCAACGTGGTCATGGCAGGGGCAGCTCCCGCAGGGTGTTCAACATGCGGCGCAAACTCCGCACAAGGGCTTCCGGCGTTTCCGGCTGGTCGCGCATCCCGGCGTGCAGGATGTCGTTACGCACCTCGGTCAGGGCCTTCCACAGGCCCAGCGCGGTTTCCACCTGGGGCAGGTCCCGGAGGAAAATGGGCACGAAGGGCCGGTCTTCCTTCTTGGCCTGCAGAAAGGCCTCGGCTTCGGCGTTGAGGAAGCCTTCGACCCGGTGTCGCTCGGTGGAAGAGGTCTCCGGCGCGATGCCCAGGTGGGCCATCACCCAGCTGACCAGCCATTCCCGGGCCAGGGCCGCGGCCTGGGGCCACAAGTCCCGCTCGGCGTACCAGGTGAGCATACGCCGTTCGCGTTCCAGGGCCTCCCGCTGGCGGGCGGGCGCGGTGCTTTCGGTCAGGGCCAGCGGCCTGTAGGTCTGGATGATGTTGTCCAGCAGGAAGACGAAGGGGCGGGCCCCCACCGCGGCCTCCAGCAGGGGAGTGGCCTGTTCCACCTGGGCGGGCAATCCTGCCACGGCCTCCATGGCCTCGTGGGGACGGATGAGCCGCAGGGTCTGGGAGATGGTCTGCAACCGACCGGCCAGGTTGTTCAGGGCGCTCAACTGGCGCAGGCGTTCGGGCTCCTTCTGCCAGCGCAGGGCCAGGTCCTTTTGCTGGCGGCGCAGGAGCGAGGCCAGGTAACGGGCATCGCCGGTGCGGTTGAAGCGGTCCGCGGCCACGGCCCATTCCAGCAGGGTGAGCATGGGGCTGAGGTCGAACATCGGGGTTACATTAGGCGTCACCGAGGTGTCTCGCACCTCGAAAGCCCCGTAGAGCACCGCGCGCACCGGGATGCCGAAAGCGGCCTGCACATAGGCGGCGGCCAGGGCGGCCAGGTAGGGGTGGGAACGCAAGCCATGGGTGATGTCGAAGGCAAAGGGCTCCTCGGCTTCGATAATCACGCGCACCACGCGTTCGAACAGGTCCCAGAGTTCGCCCTCGTCCCGTCCCAAGGGGATGCGCACCGGTTGGGGTTGCACCCCCTCGGGGAGGTGCCCCACCAGGGCCTGGGAGAAGGCCGGATAGACCTGCTCCTCGGCCTCCCGGGTCAGGAATACGGTCATGCGCGTGGGGCCCAGGAACCGGGCGCTGGCCACCGGCGCGTAGCGGGTGGTCACCCGCTGTCCCTTCCAGGCGTACGTGGTCTCCTGATACCGGCCGATGCCCAGAAAGGTGAGCAAGTGCAGGGCTTCACCCATCGTCCCCCTCCTCCAGAGCGAGCACGACCCAACCGAAGGGCGCGGCCACCCGTTCCTTTTGAACCACTACCCGGCGGGAGGCGGGGAAGGGGTCGCCGGGCTTGCGTTTGGATGCGCCCTTGGGCCGGCGCTGCAGGCGGAACTGCTTCACCAGGACTTCAAACAGGTGGGTGTCTTCCTGGAGATGGGTCCAGAAGGTCTTGCCATCCCAGCCGGTGCCCCAGCCGATGGCCAGAAAAGCACGGTTTTCGGGCAGGTCAAAATGGAGCAATTTGTCGTAAAACTCGGCCACCTTTTCGGCGCCCGGGATGCCCCGGCGGGCAAAGCGGTAGAAGTGTTCGGTCAGGTGCTCCAGACGGGCCTGGCTGTGGCGGCGCAGGCGTTCCAGCAAACCTTGCGGCGTCAGCCAGTCGCGGCGGTCGCCAAAGCCCAGGCGGCGGGCATGGCGGGAGAAGAGGTAGTCGTCCACCTTGAGGGTGCCTTCGAAGGTCACATCCACGGCGGCCTCCAGTTCGATGGGCGCCTGCAACCCCCGGCTGGTGACCACCTGGGCGTTGACCACGACCAACCCCTCGCCGGGCTTCTGGGGACCGAAGAAATCCGAGACCTGCAGGGCTCGCAGGAGGTCATGGTTGGGGTCGGGGCCGAAGAGGCGCTTCTCCAGGGGTTGCCCGGCGAGGGGTTGGTC
>WFUL01000178.1 GCA_015484985.1 Anaerolineales bacterium
CCTACGGCCCTCCACTGTAGTGCGGCGATCTGTGCGGACCTGGCGGCCGGATTTCCGGGATACGTCGTTGAGGAAATCGTGACCTGTTTACGAACCCACGCCCACGCCGCCCCCGCCGCCGGTGCTGACCCTGGACGTACTGTGCGACGCCTGCGGCACCAACGGCTGGTGCCGCGTGAACGGCCGGCTCAAGGCCACGGGCCAGGACCCTTCGGGCGGGACGGTCACAGTTTCGGACAGCCTGGGCGACCCAGCTGGCACGTCGGTGCAGTGCAGCGGAAGCGGGACGTGCACGGCCACGGAGCAGAAGGGCTGGCACGTTGCGGCCGTACCCGTCACCGTGAGCGGACAGGATGCGACCAGCGGCGTGGCCCTGGCAAGTGGCCGACGGCCCCCATCGCCACCGCGACGCCCCTGCCAACAGCCACGCCGGTACCCCGGCACACGGGCCTGGTAGGGTCGGCGCCGCCGTGGGCCAAAACCGTGGCCGTGGGAACGCTGTTCGCGAGGGTGTTCCTGGCCTGGCTGGCCCTGGCCCAGGAAGTGACGAAACGCTGGTGGCCGATAAGTTGGCGGCCCTGGAGAGCATGACATATAGACATCTGGCTCGCCTGAATGCTCGTTGGGAGGGAACGTAGCGTGCGGGACCTTCGGGACCAGGAGGACTTGTGGCGCATGTTCACTCAACGTTATGTATCCCTTACACAAAAACAAAAATCTTGACACTACCCCTGCAGACAGGGGTTGCCCCAATTTAGAGCCTGGGCGTAGATCTCAGGCCTTGCCTCAATACCCAAGGGGGAGATTGGGAAAAGGTGGAGGCACGTCGTCAAAGAGGGGCTTGACCTGTTCCGGTGGAAATTCCTCTTCTCCACCAGGGCCCATTTCGTGCGCCTTGGGCTCGGGCTCCAGATG
Organism: Anaerolineales bacterium; assembly: GCA_015484985.1. Taxonomy (GTDB): domain Bacteria; phylum Chloroflexota; class Anaerolineae; order Anaerolineales; family DRMV01; genus S139-71. The sequence goes on from WFUL01000178.1 coordinate 916, forward strand.
TTGAAAGGCATCCCGCAGGGCGGCGAAGTGTTCCTGCAAACTCCGATGCGGGAAGGGCGCTTCTCCCCAGGCCGCAAGCCAGGTGTGTTGGAAGACGGGCACCGCGTAGAACCAATACGCTTTGTCTTCATATTGCCACCAGGCGTAACGTTCCAGATGGACATCCGAAGGGGTTGGCGGATGGGGACGGAATAGGGAAGGCCAGACCTCACCTTCCCACAATAGGGGGCCCACCCGAAAGTCATACCATCCCACGCCCCGCACGGGAAAGCGCTCGTAAACCTCCTGTAAATGCTCGCGAGAGACCTCCTCCGTCAGCCACTCGGGCCGCGGGGGCAGGGTTTGGGGAGAGGCCATGGCCGCCTGCACCTGGGGCGAGGGAAACAAAAGGGGCTTGAGTGCCACAGCCAGGCGATCGGGCGTCCAGGGAGGGGTTATCCATTGGTGGACGTACAATCCCGCCGGCAGGGGACGGTGTCCTCCCCTCCCGCAGGCCACCCACTTAACGTGGGGATGCCGCTGGGTAAGGCGACGCACAATGGGTTCCCAGGCCTCACCGGCCTCACGATGCACGCCATCCACGTCCAGACAAATCACCGCCCACGGAACCTCGGCCTCCAGCACCGAGGGGTGGGTCAGGGTGGAATACCGGTGGATACGCACCGGTCGGCGCAGGGCCGTGGGCAACTTGCGAAAGGCAGCCAACAACCCTTGGTCTTTGGATATGACCAGTACCTCCGGACGTTTGATGCTGTCGTTTGCCATAGAAACTCCCCCCGAGAGAAACCGTGCTCATTTCGATGACGGCCGCTCGGTGCCCAAAATCTTCTCCATCAACTGCACGAATTCCTCCCATTCCTCCTGGAAAAAGTGCACCGTCACATTGCCCAATTCCAGATGATAGGTCATCTCCCCATCGGGCTCTTCGGCGCACCAGGCGATGTAGTTCGATGTTTCCGCCATCACCATGGTTTGAGGATCCTTCATACATCACCTCCTTCCTTTCCGCGAGCTGAGGAGGAGAGTTCTCGACGCCACACCTCAGCCTGAGTTTTCACCCGCTCCCATGTGCGCCGCCACCAGGGTTGCGGAGGATGGGCTTCCAGCAAAGTCTCAGGTTGCCACGGGTCTAAATCAAACATCTTGAAGAGCACGTACCGCAAAATGACTTTGCCCGAAGCCACCACCGGTGCGGCGAGCATGAACCCGATGATACCGATGAGTTGCGTCAGCATAATCGCGGCCAAAAGCACTGCAGCGGGGTGTACGCCCAAAACACGACCGAAAAAACGAGGCATCACAAGATTGTCGTAAATCTGGTCGATGACCACCAAAACCCCGATGCTAATGAGCGCGTGTTTCCAGGGCTCCAGGGCCCAGAAATTGGTGGGTTGCAAGAGCACTACCAGGGAAATCACGATGTACACGACCATCGGACCAATGTAGGGCAGAAAACGCGCAGCCCCGACCAACAAAGCCAGACCCAGACTATATCGCACACCCAGGGAGGTCAGCACCACGGAGGCCAACACACTCATGACCAGGAACGCGGTAAACTGCCCCCGCAAGAAGGTGTGCCAGATACGGCCCAATTCTTCAACGAGACGTTCCAACTCCTGCCCGTAATGGGGAAGCAGGCTAAAGGGAATCCAGGACATGCCTCCCTGGCTGGATTCGGCTAGGAGGAAGTAGGAAATGAGCAGAATGAAGGCCAACCATCCCAGCAGGGCCAGCGTTCTCGTGGCCACCACACTCACCGCGACCCCAACTTGGCCCAACAACGGTTGCACGCTGCTCAACAACTGCTGGCTCAGCGCGTTCCAGTCGTACTGCGTCAGATCCAAACGGAAAGGTCCCACATAGTATACCGACGTGGAAAGATTCTGCGCCACCCGGGGCACTTCCTGCGTGAAGAAACGCAGCAACACCTGGTACAGGCTCTGAATCTGTTGTACCAGGGCCAGCCCCAGAAGCACCATGATCACCACAAGAAAAGCGATGAACGACAGGTAGACCAGGCCGACCGTCGCCCGCCAGGAGAGGCGCAGGTGGGTGTGCACCCATCGACATGCGGGATAGAGCAGGTAAGCCAGGACCAGGGCCACCGTCAAAGGCGCGATGTACCGCCGAAACACGATGAGCATCCCCGCGGCCAACGCCACCAGCGTCAGCCCCACCACCAGCTTCGTTGTTGGACTCCAAAGCGGCGATTTCGTTGGGGAAGGCGCGCGTGTTGTGAACATGGTAGAGAAATTTTACCATGGAACGGTCGAAGGACTGCGTTGAAAAGCAAGGAGACTGTTTCAATTCTGTGGATGGGGGTAAAAGTCGTCCTAACCTCAGCCTAGCCGTTTCTTCTTCCTCGAAAGCGCAATTATCTAATTCTCTGGAGGGTAAGAAGAGGCGGCAAAACCGCCCTACATTTCGCTTTTCTTTTTCCATCATCCTCCTGTCGGCCTTCCTGGTAGAATGAGAATGAGCGCGTCTCCTCAAAATAAATACGTATCTACAGGAGGAAAACAATGCGATACCGGCGATTGGGTCAAGCGTCCGGCTTGAAAGTGAGTGAATTGGGCTATGGTGCCTGGGTGACCTTCGGAAATCAACTGGACGCCAAAGCGGCCCGGGAGATGATTCACCGGGCATACGACTTCGGTATCAACTTCTTTGACAACGCCGATGTGTACGCGGACGGGGAGGCGGAACGCCTCATGGGCCAGGCCATTCGAGGCCTACCCCGAGAAGCCCTGGTGATTTCCAGCAAGGTTTTCTGGCCCACCATGCCCGGACCCAACGGTCGGGGGCTTTCCCGAAAGCACATCATGGAATCCATCCACGCGTCCCTGAAGCGACTGGGCACCGATTATCTGGACATTTACTACTGCCACCGATACGACGCGGACACGCCCCTGGAGGAAGTGGTCTACACCATGAACATCCTTATCCAACAGGGGAAGATTCTGTACTGGGGCACCTCGGAATGGACACCGGCCCAAATCGCCCGGGCCTGGGCCATTGCCCGGGAACATCATCTCATTCCCCCCATTGTGGAACAACCCCAGTACAACATGTTCCATCGACGCCGGGTGGAACAAGAGCTGGTCCCCCTGGTTCGGGACCTGGGCATTGGTCTGACCACCTGGAGTCCGCTGTTCTACGGCATCCTGACGGGGAAGTACAACGAAGGGATTCCCGCCGGCAGTCGAGCGGCCCTGAAGAAGATGGCCTGGCTCCGAGATTACATCACGCCGGAACGCATCGCGGTGGTCCGCCGTCTTACGGACCTGGCCCACGAGTTGGGCATCACCATGGCCCAACTGGCCATTGCCTGGCTGTTGCGTCTGCCCGAAGTGAGTTCCGTGATCCTGGGTGCCACCACGCCCAGCCAACTGGAGGAAAACGTAGGGGCCATTGAAGCACGCGACAAGCTCACCGATGAGGTCCTGGAGGAAATCGAAGCCATCCTAGAACAAGCACCCAAGGAGGCAAGATGAGCCAAATTCTTCTGGTGGAAGCTCTCCGTTACCCCTTCCATCAAAAGCGCTGGAAGGAAAAGCTGCTCATCGCTTACGTCCTCCATCTATTTGCCTGGTTGGTGGTGCCAGCCCTTCCCCTACACGGGTATTTCTACCGAATGGCTCGTGAGATCATCGCTTCTGGCCGCGCCGTCCTGCCAGAATGGGACGATTGGCAGGGCGATTTTCGACGCGGCCTTCGATGGTGGGGATTCTTACTTCTGGTCACGCTACCTCTGACCTTGATAGGGGTTCTCTGGATTAGCGCCCTCATCCTGATGTTCACCTCTACTTTTACCTCATCCAATACCCAGGAATTCCCCCCTGCTCCCCTGGTGTTCCTACCCTTAGCACAGATGGTGATATTCCCGTTGACCATAGTTTATGGTCTAGCATTGTTGTTTTTCGCACCACCTGCCCTCCTGCACATCGCGGTCCAGGATCGTTTCTCTGCGGCTTTTGACATCCGAGGGTGGTGGGCGGTGTTCCGGGCCAACTGGGAGGGCTTCCTCTTAGCCAGCCTAATTGTGCTGGCGCTCCTGCTCACCTTCAACTATCTGACCCAGGCGTTGTTCTGGCTGACCTGTCTCTTCGGCCTTTTCCTCCATCCCGCCGTCTACTTGTATCTCGCCCTCGTCGGCATCTATCTGTTCGCCCACGCTTATCGGAACGGTCTTGAGGAATTGTCAGGAAACGGTTCACATCCCCAAACCGTTTCCCATGGAGTTGAATCATGATTCGGGATGTGCGCCCATCGCCCATCGCCGGGCAGTGGTACCCCGACGAACCCGAAGTCCTGAGCGCCATGGTGGACCATATGCTGGACGAGGGGGCGCGCACATTGCCCGCCCTTGAAGGAAAAATCATCGGGCTCATCGCGCCCCACGCGGGCATTCGGTACTCCGGCCGGGTAGCCGGACAGGCCTTCGCCGTGGTTCGCGGGAAGACGTATGACCTGGTGGCTCTGGTGGGCCCTATGCACTATCCTTACACCGAGCCCTTTCTCACCACCGCGCACGATGCCTACGAAACCCCTCTCGGGGAAATTCCAGTGGATCGGCGCGCCCTCCGGCGCCTGGACGCTCTGCTACAAGAACGGTTGGAGATGCGCCTCACCCACGTCTATCACGACCCCGAGCATTCGCTGGAAATGGAACTGCCCTTCCTCCAAAGGGCCCTGGCCCAATCCTTTCGCTTACTGCCCCTGATGTTACGTACGGTGGACCCCGTCCATCTTCGGGCTCTGGGGGAGGCGCTGGCGGAAGTGGTGGCCACCCAACGCGCGTTGCTGGTGGCGAGCACCGACCTTTCCCACTACTTCCCCGACGACGTTGCCCGTCGCCTGGACCGGGAGATGATACGTCGCATCGAGGCCATGGACCCCGAAGGGGTCCTCCGGGCCGAGGAAGAAGGCAAGGCCTATGCCTGCGGCCGGGCCGCCGTGGCCTCCATCTTATGGGCCGCGCAGGCCCTGGGCGCAACACGAGTCGTCTCCCTGGGATATGCGACCTCAGGCGATACCTCCGGTGACTATAATGCGGTTGTGGGCTACTATGCCGCTGTGTTGTTACGATAAAAAACATCCTCCCTCAAAATAGGACGGTGCAAGAAGGGCCATGGACGAGAACCTGGTGTTGTTCATCTACCTTCTGCTCATCCCTCTACTCATCGGGATGAACGCCTTTTTCGTCATCATCGAATTCACCGTGGTGGCCGCCCGCAAGCCACGGCTCAAGCACATCGGAGCCGCCACGCCGCGCACGCTGGCTCTGGTACTCCAATGGGTGGAGGAACCCTCAGCCCGAAACCGCATCATCGCGGCCGCCCAATTGGGCGTCACTTTGGTGAGCCTGGTCCTGGGCGCGATTGGCGAGCAGACGGTCGAGATTCTGGTGACCCGCTACCTTTACACCCTTCCCCTGGCCGAGTATTCGTGGGGACCTGCAATCTTGCGTGCCTTGCCCCTGGTCCTCTCCTTCCTGTTCGTCACGGGCCTTCATGTGATTTTCGGCGAACAAGTGCCCAAAGTGGCCGCCCTCCAAATGCCCGAAAAGGCCCTTCTCAAAATGGCCTGGGGGATGCAGGTCTTTCTATTGACCTTCCGCTGGTTCATCGACCTGTTGGACGCCACGACGCGAAACATCCTCCGGGCTTTGGGCTTTGAGCAGGCATCCGAGGACCACTTCCTTTCCCTGGACGAGCTTCGTCTGGTCCTGCAAGAAGCTCAGGAAGTAGGCGTTCTGCCCTCAGAGGAGGGCGAAATTCTGGACGCGGTTCTGGATTTGCGGCATTTGCTGGTCCGGCAGGTCATGATTCCCCGGACGGACATCGTGGCCATTGAAGCCGACGCGCCCGCTTCCCAAATCCTCCACCTGGCGGCCAAGCATGACCTGACCAAATTCCCCGTTTACGAAGGGGACCTGGACCACGTCATCGGCCTGGCCCACGTCAAGCAGGTCCTCAAGGTCTTCTCCTCACCCGAGTTCCCCCAAATGAAGGCGCGCGACGTGGCCAGCGAGGTGATTTTCGTGCCCGAAACGCTGCCCGTCGGCGAGTTGCTCCGCCTCTTTAGGGAGAAGCGCCAGCACCTGGCCCTGGTGGTGGACGAATTCGGGGGCGTGGCCGGCCTGGTGACGCTGGAGGATGTTCTGGAAGAAATCGTGGGCGAGGTAAGCGACCCCTTCGACCACGAAACCCCTGACGTGGAATTCCTACCCGACGGAACCGTGCGCATCGACGGCATGGCCCTGATGGAAGACGTCAACGAAACCCTCAACCTGAACCTGCATTCCCCCCATTACGACACCATGGCCGGTTTCCTCCTGGACCGGCTGGGACACATCCCCAAAGAAGGAGAAAGCGTCGTCCTGGAAGAAGAGGGGGTGAAACTCACCGTGGAACGCATGGACGGACTGCGCATTGACAAAATCCGCCTGGAATGGCTGCATCCCCGTCCGGCCCCCATGTCCCTCTCCTCACCGGAAGACCGCTCGGATTCGGGAGGCCCTGGGTGACGGTTTACGTCGAAGTGGCGGTCTATTTTCCTCGGGTCGTGGGCACATTCCATTACCACCTCCCCCCTCACCTTGAAGTACAGCCGGGTCAGTTGGTGGAAGTTCCCTTTGGGCGGGAGAACCGTCCCATGCAGGGGGTGGTGCTGGGCTTCGTCACCCAACCGGAGGTGGAGGCCACCAAGCCGGTCACGGGAATTGTGGACCCCGAAGCCGTGCTCACGTCCCAACAAATCGCCCTGGCCCGCCTTATGACCCGTCGTTGGCTCTGCACCCTGGCCGAAGCCATTGCCCTGATGCTCCCGCCCGGCGTGGCCCGCTTGACGGAGACGGAGTACCGGCTCACACCCGAGGCACCGCCCACGGACGAGCATCTCTCGCCCCTGGAGCGTCGCCTCTGGCGCCTCTTGCGGGAGCGAGGCCCGCTGCGAACCGCGCAACTCCACCGCCACCTGGGTCGCCTTCCCTGGGAGCGCCTGGCGGAAAAGTGGGTCCAGCGGGGATGGATTGCCACCCGGGCCGTGCTCCCGGCACCGCGCGCCCGACCACGCACCGTCCGGGCCGTGGCCCTGGCCGTGACCCCGGAAGAGATGCGCGCGGCATGGGACCATCTGGGACGTCCCGGCTCGCCCGCGCGCGAGCGACGCCGCGCGGTGCTCCAACTCCTGCTGGACCGGGCGCCCGAGCCCCTGGAAGTGGGAGAAGTCTACGCGGAGACGGGCGCCACCGCCCAGGACCTGCGCTACCTGGAAGAGCGGGGACTGATTCGCCGCCTGACCCAGGACACCTGGCGGGACCCTCTGGCCCATGTGCAGGAAGACCTGCAACCACCTCCGGCCCTCACGCCCCGTCAGCAACAGGTCTGGGAAGAGGTGCGGCACAGCCTGGAACGGGCTCTGGTCCAGGGGCAAAAGGTGCTGCCCATCTTGCTCCACGGCGTCACCGGCTCGGGGAAGACGGAAATCTACCTCCGGGCAGCGGAGTACGCGCTGCGACAGAAGCGCCAGGTCTTGGTGCTGGTGCCGGAAATCGGCCTGGCGACCCTGCTGGTGCGGCGCTTTCTGGCCCGATTCCCCGGTCAGGTGGGGGTGCTGCACTCCGGCCTCACCCTGGGCCAGCGGTACGACACCTGGCGCCGGGCCCGCCGGGGGGAAATCCCCGTGCTCATCGGGGCCCGCAGCGCGGTCTTCGCACCCCTGCCCCGCCTGGGCCTCATCGTGGTGGACGAGAGCCACGCCGAAGCCTATGCCAACCCGGAACACGGCCCCTACTACCACGCGCGGGAAGTAGCCCGGGATTACGCCCGCCTCGTGGGCGGGGTCGCGCTGTTGGGGTCGGCCACGCCCGACGTGGTGAGCACCTACCGGGCCCGTGAGGGCGTCTACCGGTTGCTGGTGCTGCCCGAACGGGTGGCGGGTGGCCGACAACGGCCCACCGCGGACAGCAGCGCGCCCCTGCCCCATGTGCAGGTCGTGGACATGCGGGAGATGTGGAAACAAGGCCGGGGCGGCCCCCTCAGCACCCCCCTCCTGGAAGCCTTGCAGGACACCCTGCGACGGGGCGAGCAGGCCCTGCTCTTCCTCAACCGTCGCGGCACTTCGACCCATGTGTTCTGCCGGGACTGCGGTCACGTGTTCCAGTGCCCCCGCTGCCAGGTTCCCCTGGTCTTCCACCAGAGCCGGGGTCGCCTGATGTGCCACCACTGTGGCTACCATCGGGGATGGCCCCGTTCCTGTCCGGTCTGTCAGGGGAAGGATGTGGCGGGATTGGGATGGGGTACCGAGAGCCTGGAGCAGGAACTGCGTCGCCTGTTCCCCCAGGCCCGCATCTACCGCTGGGACCGGGACACCGCCAGCACCCAACACGAGGTGGATTTGCTCCTGGAGCACTTCCGTCGGGGACAGGCCGACATCCTCATCGGGACCCAGGTGCTGGCCAAGGGCCTGGACCTGCCCCAGGTCACCCTGGTCGGCATTGTGCTCGCGGACATCGGCCTCACCCTTCCCGACTACCGGGCCGCGGAGCGCACCTTCCAGGTCCTCACCCAGGTGGTGGGCCGGGCCGGCCGGGGCACCCGACCCGGGCGGGCCATCTTGCAGACCTATATGCCGGAACATTACGCCATCCGCGCGGCCGCGGCCCAGGACTACGAAACCTTCTACCGAGAGGAACTGCGCCACCGCGCGCGCCTGGGCTATCCCCCCTTCACCCGCCTGGTGCGCCTGGAGTACCGCGCCCTGCACGAGGCACAAGCCCGGGAGGCCGCCGAGGCTCTGGCCCAAACCCTGCAACGTTGGCTTCGAGAGGCCGACGCGCGCGCCACCCAAATCATCGGACCGGTCCCCTGCTTCTTCGCCCGTCGCGCGGGCTGGTATCGCTGGCACATCATCTTGCGCGGCCCAGACCCCACCCGCCTGCTGCGCGACCGCCGTCTCCCGCCCGGATGGCGAATCCAGGTGGACCCGGTGAGTTTGCTTTAAGGCGCTGTCGGCTCTCGGCTGTCGGCCGTTCGCCGTGGGCCGTCGGCTTTGCCTCTCCGCCAAAATACGTGTATCATTTGTTGCAAATGGCCCTGGGAACATGGCGTAACCCATGAGCACGCTGGTTTTCCTTCTGGAACATCAAGAGCCGGCCTTCCGTCGCCTGGTGGCCGAGGCCTGGGGATTGCCGGATGAGGAAGCGTCCGTCCATGACCCCGAGGCTTTGGCCCGCCGCCTGCTGGAACGACCCTTGGAGCCGGTTCTGGAGGTCCTGTCCGAGGAGGCCCGCCAGGCCCTGCAGGAACTGCTCCGCCATGGGGGAGAGATGCCCTGGGCCGCGTTCGTGCGCCGTTACGGGCCCTTGCGGCCCCTGGGACCCGCGCGCCTGAAGCGGGAGGCGCCTCACCGTCATCCGGCCTCGTCCCTGGAGGCCCTGTGGTACCGGGCTCTGGTGGGTCGACGCCTGGCCTTGCGGGAAGAAGAGGTGGAGGAAGTGGCCTACATCCCCCGCGAGTGGCTTTCCGGGTTGCAGGCGAAGTGGGGGACCATCTCGGAACCCGAGTGGGGGCGTCCGGCCCTGCCCGAAGAAAAGGCCCGACCACAACCCGTGGGAACGGAATTCCTGGACGACCTGACCACTCTGCTGGCCGGGTGGCGCCAGGGTCGGGGCTGGTCGGACATCGCGCCCTTCCTGCATCATGCCTATCCTCCCGGTTGGATTCAGACCTTCTGCCAGGCATGGGGATTGGCAGATGCCCCCCTTGCCGAAGGCGCCATCCGCCTCCACCTGGACCGGGTGGCGGTCCTGCTGCGCACCTCCGAGGGCGAAGCGCTGCTTGAGGCTTTCCAGACGTGGCGGGAAGCGCCCTTCCACGATGCAGAACATCTGCCTCCTATGGAGGCTTTGGAACCGTTGCCCGGCGACCCCACCCATCCCCGTCGCTGGTTGCTGGAGCGTTTGCAAGCCATCCCGCCCGGCGTCTGGTGGAGCCTTCCCGCCTTCATCGAAGCCGTCCACCGTCATGCGCCGGACTTCGCCGCGGAGGACCCCGAGATTCTGGCCCGATGGCGTTTCCGACGTCGAGAGGACGGGCGGGTGCTCACCTGGCACCGGGACGGCTTTCAGGTGGCCGAGGCCCTCTTGCGTTTCCTGCTCACCGGACCCCTGCACTGGCTGGGTGTGGTGGACATCGCGGTCAATGCCTTTCGCCTTTCCCCATGGGCTCCGGCCCTGATGCAAGGCCGTCCCCCGGCCCTGGACCCCTATCAGGGGCAGATTTTGGTCCGCCGCGACGGCGTCCTGGTGGTTCCCCGCCGGACCCCGCGCGATGCCCGGTATCAGGTGGCCCGGGCGGGCGAGTGGCTGCCCCGAGGCACCCGGGGGGAGTATCTGTATCGGTGGACGCCCCGCAGTCTGGCCCGGGCCCGGGCGCAAGGGCTGAGCGTACAGGGCCTGCTTCGGGTCCTCCACGAGCACGCCCATGCCGTCCCTCAGGCCCTGGTGCGGGCCTTGCAGCGCTGGGAGGCCGGGGAAGTGGCCCGCATAGAAACCGTGCGCATCCTGCGGGTACCCACGGCGGAAGCCCTGGAAGCCCTGCGTCAGACCCCGGCCGGCGAGGACATCCTGGAAGTCCTCACCCCCACCCTGGCCGTGCTGCGCCAGGGCAGCGAAGCGCGCATCCTGGAAGCCCTGTGGCAGTTGGGGTATTTGGGGGAAGTGTTGTAATACCAATTCTCTCATGAAACGAAACCAACTGTACCGATAGTCCTGACCGGGCACGGGACCGCAGAAAAAAGAAAATACTGATGGGGCGGCTTCGCCGCCCCATCAGTATTTTTCCACCCGCGGCCCTGGACCCGAAGAGACCTATGTGAAAGGGCGAATGCGAGGGCTGTCCCCTGGTGTTCGAGGCGGAGTCCTGCACCGCACGGGAAAGCGAAAGGAGCCGACCGGAAGGTTTACCCGTGCAACAGTCGGCGCAGGGTTTCCACTTCTTCCCTGTACCGGGTCAGTTTCTCCCGTTCCCTCTGCACCACGTGGGCCGGGGCCTTCTGGCTGAAAGGCCCGGCGAGAAGTTTCTCCAGGCGCGCGATTTGGGTTTCCAGTTCGGCCAGGCGCTTTTCCATGCGAGCCCGGGCCTGGGGATCCAACGAGCCTTCCAGGTAGGCCGTCCAGGTACCCGCCACCACCGCTGTGCCCGCTGGTTTCCCATCGGCGTGGGCCACGATGTGCAGGTGCTCCTCCTCCAACCGGGCCAGGAAGGCCAGGGCCGAAGCCATAGATTGCAAGCGCGCCGCGTCGGAACCCGCCACCACCGTGGCCCGCAAAGGCTGCCTGGGCGCAATGCCGTTCTGGGCTCGATAGTTTCGAATGGCGCGCACCAAATCCTGGAAGCGTTGCATGAAGGCCAGCACCTCGTCCGCGTCCTCCGGAAGAGGTTCTACCTGGGGCCACGGGGCGACGATGAGCATATCCGGCCACCCACCCGAGGGCGTGAAGTCAGGGTGACGTTCGCCAAAGGCTTGAATGACTGCGGCCTTGAGATGACCCCATAAGGCCTCGGTCACGAAGGGTGTGAAGGGATGTAGCAACCGCAGACAGGTGTCCAGCACCTTGACCATCACCTGAACCGTCCGATAAGCCGTCCCCTTATCCTGACGAAGTTGGGTTTTGGCGATTTCCAGATACCAGTCTGCAAACTCATTCCACAGAAACTCATACACCCCTTTCCCTGCTTCGCCGTACAGATGTCGATCGAAGAGGCGTTGGACCGCGTCTACCACCTGGTTGAGACGGATAAGAATCCAGCGGTCGGCGGGAGACAGAGAATCGGTCGAGATTGGATGGTCGGTGGTCGCCGACGACAGGTTGCCTGCCACCTCACCCAGGGCGCGAATGACCAGCCGACCCATGTTCCACACCTTGTTGGCGAAGTTGCGGTTGGCCTCCACCCGTTTCATGCTCAAATTCAAGTCATTGCCCGGTGCGTTGCCCACCAGCAGCGTGAAACGAAGTGCATCCGTGCCGTATTTCTCGATGACCTTCAGGGGGTCAATCACGTTCCCCAGCGTCTTGCTCATTTTGCGCCCGAATTCGTCGCGCACCAAACCGTGCAGGTACACGAGTTCGAAAGGAATGTCTCCCATATGTTCCAGTCCGGACATAATCATGCGAGCGACCCAGAAGAAGAGGATGTCGTAGCCCGTTTCCATCACAGTGGTGGGGTAGAAATAACGAAGATCCGGTGTTTCCTCAGGCCATCCTAGGGTGGCGAAGGGCCAGAGGGCGGAGGAGAACCAGGTGTCCAGCACGTCGGGGTCCTGTACCAGGTCCGTGCTTCCGCATTTGGGACAGCGTTCGGGTTTTTCCAGACTCACCATGGGCTTGGCTTCCAGGTCCACGGTCACTCGCGCGGCCTTGCGGAAGATGTCCTCGGGCGAGAGGCCAGCCTGGCGCAATGCCGCGTAGGTAGCGGTGTCAAAGGTGTGGCCCTGCCATTCCAGGGGCGGGATGAAGGTCACGTGGATGTGCTCGGCCTGGGGACGTCCGTCCTCAGCCTTGCAATTCGCACAGTACCATGCGGGGATGCGGTGTCCCCACCACAACTGGCGGGAGATGCACCAATCCCGGATGTTCTCCATCCAGTTCCGATACACCTTCGCGAAGCGCTCGGGCACGATGCGGATTTTGCCCTCTTCCACCACCCGCAGCGCGGGCTCGGCCAGGGGCTTGATTTTCACGAACCACTGCACCGAGACCATGGGCTCAATCGGTTCCCCGCCCCGCTGCGCGATGGGAATGCGGTGCTTGTATGGTTTCACACCCAGGGTCAGTCCGGCCTTTTCCATATCGGCCCACAGGCGCTCTCGGGCCTCGAAGCGGTCCAAACCGGCATAAGGTCCGGCGTGAGCGTTCATGCGGCCCCGTTCGTCCATTACCAGGAGGATGGGCAGGCCGTGGTCCCGGCCGATTTCGAAGTCCGTGGGGTCATGACCGGGGGTGATTTTGAGGGCGCCAGTGCCGAACTCCCGGTCCACTCGAGCATCGGCAATCACGGGGATTTTCCGGCCCAGGATAGGCACCACCACCTCTTTGCCCACGTATTTTTGATAACGTTCATCTTCGGGATGCACGGCTACGGCCGTGTCGGCCAGAATGGTCTCCGGCCGGGTGGTAGCCACCGGAATGTAGTCGCCCGAACCATCGGCCAACATGTACTTGAAGAAATAGAGTTTCCCACCCACCTTGTAAAGTTCCCGATAGTGCTCCAGGGAAATGCCCTCAGGAGGTTCTGTGGGCGGCTTGGTACCGTCGATTTCCACGTATTCCACTTCCAGGTCCGAGACCGCGGTCTGCAGTCCAGGCGACCAGTTGATGATGCGGTAATCCCGGTAAATCAGGCCCTTTTCCCACAGATGCACGAACGCGGTAAGCACCGCGCGGTAATAGTTTGGGTCCAGGGTAAAGGCCAACCGGTCCCAATCACAGGAGGCCCCCAGACGACGAATCTGTTGGATGATGATGTTGCCGTACTTTTCCTTCCACGCCCAGACCCGCTTTTCAAAGGCCTCCCGGCCCAGGTCATAACGGGTTTTGCCTTCCTTCGCCAAGGCCTTTTCCACCTGGAGTTGGGTGGCAATACCCGCGTGGTCGGTTCCGGGCACCCAGAGGGCGGGTTCGCCCCGCATGCGGTGGTAGCGCATCATCATGTCCTCCACCGCGACCATCATGGCATGACCCAGGTGGAGTTCCCCCGTCACGTTGGGCGGAGGCATGGAAATCACAAAGGGTTTCACCGAGGGGTCGAAACCCGGCTTCCGCGGGTCGTTCCAGGGCTTGAAATACCCTTTCTTCTCCCACTGCTCATAGATTTGGGGTTCCAGAGTACGGAAGTCGAAGGTCTTGGGAAGGTCGTAGCTCATGGGGCACCTCCTTTTTTGGCCGTTGGCTGATCGCCTGTGGCCGTGGGTTAGGGGGCCGTCGGCCATCGGCCACTCTCCTCCACCAACGGCGAACGGCCGTCGGCCACCTGTCACCGGCCATTAACCAAAATCCCCCATCCCTCCGCGAGGACGGAAGGATGGGGGACGTATGCGGTTCCGCGGTACCACCTCGCTTCGCCGGGGTTCTCCCGGCGCGCTCGGCGGGAGAAGCCATATCAACGGCCGACGCCTATCGAACGTCGACCAACGACCGACTTCTCCCTGGGCTGTAACGGGCTCCCCCGGGCCGCTCTACTGACCGGATCAAGATAGCCGTTAGTCATTAGCCGTCAGCCGTTAGTCTATCTGTTCCTCTAACTATCGGTCACCGGCTGTCGGCTAACGGCCATCGGCTCCCTTTCCGGCGTTCTACGGCCAAAAAGGCCGGGCGACCTTCGGCGCTTCTCGTAGCTGAGGGGAGGTTTCAGCCCACCGCCTCCCCCTCTCTGGCAGCCGGAAGCACCTACTCCTCCCGGCCCAAGGTTACTCCCATTATACAAAGGGATGACCTCCCTTCCAAGCCTTTCGACCGCAATTTCTGGGAGCACGATGTCAATGCTCTCGCCTGGGATAACAGGCTTAGTGAAATCCATGTCTCGATGGTCCAGACAAGTCCATCGCGACGATTTCGGTACAAAGACAAGCAGCGGCAGAGCCGCTGCTTGTCTTTGTCTTTTGTGTACTTGTGTACTGTGCATGAAGACTGAAGTATTACGGAAGGAGGAGGGAAGAGGCAAGGAAAAACCGGGGTTGGCAACGCCCTACTCTCCCACGGGCTCGCGCCCGTAGTACCATCGGCGCTGGCAGGCTTAACTTCCGGGTTCGGAATGTGACCGGGTGTACCCCTGCCGCTATAGTCACCAACCCCGGCGCGATGACAGACCGCTGTCCGCAGACAGCCGTCCGCCATAGTTTCACCGTCGGGGGGTTGGACCCTTTGGGGGAGGAAGGCCTCGGCCATTAGTACCCGTCAGCTTCACCCGTTGCCGGGCTTCCACCTCGGGCCTATCAACCTGGTCGTCTACCAGGGGCCTTACCCGGTTGACCCGGTGGGGGGCCTCATCTTGGGGTGGGCTTCCCGCTTAGATGCCTTCAGCGGTTATCCCTTCCCGGCATGGCTACCCGGCGATGCCGCTGGCGCGACAACCGGCACACCAGAGGCCGGTCCACCCCGGTCCTCTCGTACTAGGGGCAGCTCCCCTCAAGCCCCCTGCGCCCGCAGCGGATAGAGACCGACCTGTCTCACGACGGTCTGAACCCAGCTCGCGTGCCGCTTTAATGGGCGAACAGCCCAACCCTTGGGACCTTCTCCAGCCCCAGGATGCGACGAGCCGACATCGAGGTGCCGAGCCTGGCCGTCGATGGGAACTCTCGGGCCAGACCAGCCTGTTATCCCCGGGGTAGCTTTTATCCGTTGAGCCACGGCCCTTCCACGCGGAACCGTGGGATCACTAAGCCCGGCTTTCGCCCCTGCTCGGCTTGTGAGCCTCGCAGTCAAGCCCCCTTATGCCTTTGCACTCTACGGGCGATTTCCATCCGCCCTGAGGGGACCTTTGGGCGCCTCCGTTACCCTTTAGGAGGCGACCACCCCAGTCAAACTGCCCACCTAACACTGTCCCCGTTGGGGATTCACCCAACGGGTTAGAGATCCGACCTACCCAGGGTGGTATCTCACCGGCGCCTCCATCCCCGCTGGCGCGAGGACTTCTCAGGCTCCCACCTATCCTGCACAGGATAGGCCCGATCCCAATGTTAGGCTGCAGTAAAGCTCCACGGGGTCTTTTTGTCCTGCTGCGGGTAGCGCGCATCTTCACGCGCATTGCAGTTTCGCCGGGTCCCTCGCTGAGACAGTGTCCCGGTGGTTAAGCCTTTCGTGCGGGTCGGAACTTACCCGACAAGGAATTTCGCTACCTTAGGAC
>WFUL01000179.1 GCA_015484985.1 Anaerolineales bacterium
CCTCGGCCAGCTCCTTCTCCCGCAATTGTAGACCTTCGGCCACCGCGTCGGCCATCATCCCCACGATGAGCTTGATGGAGCGGATGGCGTCGTCGTTGGCCGGGATGATGTAATCCACATTGGTGGGGTCGCAATTGGTGTCCACCATGGCCACCACGGGGATGTCCAGCCGGTTGGCTTCCTTAATAGCGGTTTCCTCCCGACACACGTCTACCACGAACACGATATCCGGGAGCCGGGTCATGGTGCGGATGCCGCTCAGGCGCTGGCGGAGGTGGGCCATGCGACGCCGCAGGCGCATGGCTTCCTTCTTGGAAAGGCGGTCCAGGATGCCCTCGGCTTCCATCCGCTCCAGCTCTTCCAGATAACGAACCCGCTGGCTGATGGTGCGCCAGTTGGTGAGCATACCGCCCAGCCATTTGTAGTTCACGTAGGGCATGCCCACGCGCTTGGCCTCATTTTCGATGATGTCCTGAGCCTGGCGCTTGGTGCCCACGAAGAGCACGGTGCCGCCCTTGGCCACGGTGTCCCGGATGAGGTCGTAGGCTTCCCGGAGGGCCTTTTGGGTCTTTTGCAAATCAATGATGTGAATGCCGTTGCGCTCCCCGTAGATGTAAGGCTTCATCTTGGGGTGCCAGCGGTTGGTCTTGTGGCCGAAATGCACACCGCATTCCAGCAGGGTTTTAAGGGGAACGATGGGACGGGCCATAGAACACCTCCTGCGTTTGACCTCCGCTCCCGTCATCCCGAACAAGAACCGGGACGATACCCGGCACGCCTTGCCCGGTCAGGGAGCGTGTGAAATGGAATAAACCGGCGCTTAGTATAGCAGGAGATGACGGAATGTCCAGAGGGAATTTCGAGAGTTCAGGCCTTCTCCCCCGTTAGAAGCAACACCAGGTCGTTGACGTTGGTGCGGGTAGGGCCGGTGCGCAGCAGGCCACCCACCCGCTCCCAAAAAGGATAGGCGTCGTTGCGGTCCAGATGGTCGCGCGGGTCCAGGCCGAGGCGCCGGGCGTGGGCCAGGGTCTCCCCGGTGGCCACCGCGCCCGCTGCGTCGGTGGGACCGTCGGTGCCATCGGTGGCAAAGGTCACCAGGGCCACCCGGGACAGCCCCGCGAGGAGGGGCACCGCGGCCAGGGCCAGTTCCTGGTTGCGCCCGCCCTTGCCCGCGCCGCGCACCGTCACCGTGGTTTCCCCACCCAGTACCAGGCACGCGGGTCGGGGGAAGGGGCGGTTCCACCGGGCCTCTTCCTGCAACACGGCCGCCAGCACCCGGGCCACCTCCCGGGCCTCGCCCTGCAGGGTGGTGGTCAGCACGCCGCCGTGCCATCCCGCGTCCCGGAAGACCGCCCACGCGGCTTCGGCCGCGGTGCGCACCGAGCCCACAAGGGTGTGCCGCACCCGTGCCCACAGGGCCTCGCCGGGCTTGGGGGTCTCCGGCCGACGGCCCTCCAGGCCCGCGCGCACATGGGCCACCACCGCGGGAGGCACCCGATCCAGCAGGCCGTACCGCGCCAGGACGTCCCAGGCGTCCCGATACGTGCTGGGGTCCGGTGCGGTGGGTCCCGAGGCGATGACGCTCAAGTCGTCCCCCAAAACATCGGACAGCACCAGGGTGTGCACCCGGGCGGGTATGGCCAGCCGGGCCAGACCGCCGCCCTTGAGGCGCTCCACATGCTTGCGCACGGCGTTGATTTCGTGAATGGTGGCCCCGGCCCGGAGCAGGGCCTGATTCAGGGCCTGCAAATCCTCCAGGGACAGGCCCTCCACCGGGTCCACCAACAGGGCCGAACCTCCCCCGGAGAGGAGCACCAGGAGGAGATGGTCCGGGGTCAGGCCCTGCAACAGGCGCCGGACCCGGCGGGCGCTTTCCAGGCTGCGGGCGTCAGGGACCGGGTGTCCGGCTTCGTGCACCAGGAAATCGGGCCAGGCCGGACCCGCATATCCCTCTTTGGTCACCACCAGGCCCCGGTCCAACAACGGGCCCAGGACTTCGGATGCCGCCCGGGCCATGGGGTAGGCGGCCTTGCCCAAGGCCAGCACCCGCACCCGGCGGGGACCCAAAACGTACGTCCGGCCGTCCACCCACAAGGTCTCCCCTTCTCGCCGCAGATGACGTCGCACGGCCTGTTCCGGGTCCACCGCGTCCAGGGCACGCGTCAGCGCGTGGGGCAGAGGCTCGGCCCAGGGGACCCATGCGCGCAAGACCTGCGTCCAATCCGTCTTCATAAAGGACCTTCCCGGGCGTCGTTCTCCAGGTTCCATTATTCCATGAAAGGACCCAACACGGGTACAATAACCCGCAGTTGACCCCAAACGCCTCTTCGGAAGGAGGGTGGCCCATGAAGCATGCCGGTGTGCTGGCCTCTGCCGCTTTGTTTTTGATGGCCTGTGGGCTGCTGCAAGGCCTGAGCCAGGTGAAGGAAGGGGTAGAATTCTATGCCACCCAGCTGCCCCAAACCCTGGAGAGCCAACGCCCCACCCTGGAGGCCGCGGTCACCCAGGCCGCGGGGGCCATGCAGAGCCCGCCGGGGACCCCTGCCCCCACCATAGCAGGGCCGAGCCAGGGCACCGAGGGACAGGGCGGGCCCATTGTGGGTCGGATGTCCGAATGGGAAGAGGTGCGCAGCGGACGGGAGTCCTTCGCCCGGGTGCTGACCGTGGGCGAGCAAACGTTCACCCTGCTGGAGTGGGTCCACGAGTTCGATCGGAAGGCCCAGGCTGAGGCCTGGACCATCCGACGCGGCAACGAGCCGGAGGAGCGCATCGTCCTCCGGGAAGGGACCATGTGGTACACCCGGGGCGACCAGTGGATGCAGATGCAAATCGACCCCAAGGACATCCAGCCCGCGCTGCTGAGCACCTTTGCCTCGGGTATGAACGAGGTCGCGTGGCAGCGGGTGGGCGAGGAGACGGTGAACGGCATCCCCACGGTGCGTTACCGCAGCGAGGGGCTGGGACTGCCCCCCTCCGCGCTGGAGACCATCAACCTGCCGGGCTTCCCGGCCCTGGCCCAGGCGCCCCAGGTGAACCGCACGGTGGCCGAGGTCTGGGTTACCCCCGAGGGTTACCTGGTCAAGGGCGAACTGCGGTGGGAGATGACCTTTACCCTGCTGGACGGCCGCCAGGTGGCGGGCAGCGAGGCGCTGCGCTGGGAAATCCGGGACGTCAACCAACCGGTGACCATTGAGGCTCCCGAGGGCGTGGGCCAGGAGGTCGCCCTACCCCTGCCGTTGCCGCCGGAGGCCACCCTGGTCAGCCACATCAACGAACCGCCCACGTGGATGTACAACGTGCCCTCCTGGGACGTGGCCCAGGCCGTGGGATACCTGGAAGGTTTGACCGGCCAGGGCTACCAGGTGGTGGAGCGGTTCGTCTCCGACGCCCTGGCCCGCTTCGTGCTACAGGCCCCGGACGGTCGTCAATGGGAAGTGAGCGTCACCCCTGCCATGACTGGCTCGGGCGTCACCCTGCTCCTCCGCCCCTGGCCGTAACGGGAAGATACCGTGAGGACCGCGACGAAACCGGCTGTCCTCACATTTTGTTTTTTCACGGGGTACTGTACCGACCAGGCCTGCGCGGGGGCCTGGGGGATTCTTCGAACATCCCCGGCCGCATGATTGACAGGCTTCCCGTTTTTGGGTATAAATAGCGTACACCCCCTGAAAAAAGCCCCTTTTCGGGCCTCTTTCCGAGGGGGTGTACGCAGAAAAAGGCACTTTGACAACATAATGCGCAAAAGATGGGGAGAACGTTAAAGCCTCCCTCCACCTTTGAGGTGTTATTTCGAAATTTTCCGTTAGAGTTCCAAAACAAAAAAATGCCCGTAAGGGCATTGCGACATAAATAGACCTTACCCATGGCTCACCTCCTTAAGAGAGTTCCAAAACAAAAAATGCCCGTAAGGGCATTGCGACGGCCCCCCCACAGCCCATATGGCCCGGGGACGCGTCATTTGTTCCAAAACAAAAAATGCCCGTAAGGGCATTGCGACGATACCAGGCAATCTCATGCACCCGCTCAATCCAACCAAATCGTTCCAAAACAAAAAATGCCCGTAAGGGCATTGCGACGAGGACCTGGCCGGGCCGGAGTACCTGGTGCTGGGCGGTTCCAAAACAAAAAATGCCCGTAAGGGCATTGCGACATAGAACAGTTTCTCGAAAACTTCACCGTACATGGTTGTTCCAAAACAAAAAATGCCCGTAAGGGCATTGCGACGGTGGGAACGGGCCGAAACCGTCTCGTCCTCTGAACAGTTCCAAAACAAAAAATGCCCGCAAGGGTTTGGTGACCAAAGCATTTATGTGGGGCGGCTGTGCCGCCCCACATAAATTTATTTTCCCTTGTGGCCCTGAACCCGATGCGACCTGCGCGTCACCCCGCGAAATCACCGCGAAAAGCCCTGGCCCTGTACGAACAGGCAAAAACCTGGGGGGACCGGGAGACTGAGGTCAGGACATACGTTGGGACAACGCTACGCAGGCAGGATTTTCCCCGGAAGGCATATAGGTCTAACCGAATACGGGACCGCCGGCTATCCGCAGACAGCCAACAGATGCTTTCCTGCGGTCCACGGCCCGCTCACGATCTACGCGAAACAAGGAAATGCTTGCCCTCCCCGTTTCAAGAGAAGGTAAAATGAAAGCGCGCCCGCCCGGTGAGGTGGAAAGGCGGCCTCTACGACCGTTCCTTTGAGACAAGGAGATAAGGGGAAGGCCGTCCCGCCACCGGGTGAGCGCCGGGACCGGGCCCCGTAAGGTGGAGAAAACCTGCCTGCCACGCGCCAGGGTGTGGGCGTTCCCCCACGCCGGGCATTACAAGAGATGAGGGGGTGGCAGTCCCTCCACGGGGCCCGACCGGGAACCGATGAAGAGACCTCAAAGGACATCCACCCGCAACCTGCAATCAGGAGGGGGAAAGATGGCCAACCGAAGGTGGCCCACTCCGTGAAAAGACGACGAGGAGGAAAAACGGGCCCGGAAGGTCTACCGGGCCATGACCAGCCCCTGGGGCCGGGAGGACGGCCTGGGCATGTACGGCCATGAGAGTGGTCTGGGGATGTACGGCCACGAAAGCGGCCTGGGAATGCTTGGCGACCCCGACGAGTTTCACTTCTCCCCGGGCTTTATCTTCCTCCTCACCGATATGGACCTCTGAAATCAGGACCCCTGGGATCACCCAAAGGGGCAAAAAAAGATACGGGGGGCAGCGGGCCGCTGCCCCCCGTATCTTCTGCATCTCCCGCTACTTCTTCGCCTCTTCCTTCTCCTTCTTGCGGGCCTCGATGATTTGCTGCTGGATGTGGGGCGGCACCTGTTCGTAGTGGGAGAACTCCATCTCGAACACGCCCCGGCCGCCCGTCAGGGATCGCAGGTCCGTCACGTAGCGCAGCATTTCGGCCAGGGGCACCTGGGCCCGGATGATGGCCCGGCCCTTCTCGGAATCCATCCCCATCACCTTGGCCCGCCGGGTGTTCAGGTCCCCCAGTACATCGCCCATGTTCTCCTCGGGCACGGTGATGGTGACGTTATAGATGGGTTCCAAGAGCACCGGACCAGACTCCAAAAAGGCCATCTTGAAGACTTCCCGGGCGCAGATTTCGAAGGCGATGGGCTTGGAGTCCACCGGGTGCTCCTTGCCGTCGAACACGGCCACCTTGACGTTCACAATGGGATACCCGGCCAGCACGCCCTCCTTCATCACACTGCGCACCCCTTTGTCAATGGCCGGCTGGAAGTTGGAGGAAATCGCGCCGCCAAAAACTTCCCACACGAACTCGTATTCCTTATCCTGCAAGGGCTCCAGGCGCATGTGGATTTCCGCGAACTGACCCGCGCCACCTGTCTGCTTCTTGTGCCGGTAGCGCGCGGTGCCCACCTTGGTAATGGTCTCCCGGTAGGGCACCTTGGGCTCTTCCACCCGCAGGTTGAGCTGGAATTTGCTCTTGGCCTTACGGATGGCCACGTCAATGTGCTGGTCGCCCATGCCCTGCAGGATGGTCTGGTTGATGGAACCGTCCTGATACCAGGAGAGGGTCATGTCCTCTTCGCACAACCGGGTCAGGGTGGGACCCAGTTTCGTGGAATCCGACTGGGATAAGGGCACCACCGCCACCCGATAGAGCGCGGTGGGGTATTCGGGCACGGGTAGCAGGATGGGCTTCTCCTTGGTGCACAGGGTATCGCCCGTGGCCGTCACGTTCAGTTTGGGCACGGTGCCGATGTCCCCCGCGTGCAGGCGCTTGATGGAAATCTGTTCCTTGCCCCGCTGCACGTACAGGTTGCCGATGCGCTCCTCGGCTTCCTTCTTGGGATTCCACACCCGGGAATCCACTTCCAGCACGCCCGAGACCACCTTGAGGTACGTCACCTTCCCCACGAAGGGGTCGGCCGTGGTCTTCCAGACGTACGCGGCCAGAGGACCGTCATCGGTCACGGGGACTTCGATTTCCTGGCCATCGGGCGTCTGGGCCTTGATGGGCGGTTTCTCGCCGGGATGGGGCACCAGATTCAGGAAAGCGTCCAGCAAAGGCACCAGGCCGATGCGCTTCTCCCCCGCGGCCACGAACACCGGTGCGAAGGACCCTTCCACCATGCCGGCCTTGAAGCCCTGGAGGATTTCCTCAGGCGTCAGGTCTCCCTCCTCAAAGTACTTTTCCATGAGTTCCTCATCGCTCTCGGCCGCGGCTTCCACCAGGGCCATACGGGCCTCTTCCACCTGGTCCATCATCTCCGGGGGAATCTCGGCCTCCTGGTTCTCCGGGCCCAGGTAGGCCTTCATGGTGAACAGGTCCACCACCCCCCGGAAGTCCTCCCCGCTGCCGATGGGCAGTTGCACGGGGATGAGGCGGATTTCCGAGATGTCGGCCATTTCCTCCAGGCGGCGCTGGAACTGCGCGCCCTCTCGGTCCATCTTGTTGATGATGACCATGCGGGGCAAGTGGAACTTGCGGGCGTAGGACCAGGTGACCTCGGTCCCGACCGCGGGGCCGGCCACCGCGTCCACCAACACGGCAGCGGCCTCGGCCACCCACAGGGCCGAAATCACCTCGCCGATGAAATCGGGCGAACCCGGCGTATCCAGCAGGTTGATTTTATGGTCCTTGTATTCCAGGGGGATAACCGAAGTCGAGAGGGAAACGCCCCGGCGGACTTCTTCTTCCTCAAAGTCCGACACCGTGTTGCCTTCGGCTATGGACCCCATGCGCGTGGTCACGCCCAGGTGATAGAGCAGGGCTTCCACCAGGATGGTCTTTCCCGCGCCACTGTGGGAAATCAGGGCCACATTACGAATCGCGGAGGTGCTGTATTCGCGCATTGTTCCGCTCCCATGGGTGAAGGTTCGGCTTGTGCACGGTTTACGCAGGCCTTGACAGGATTTTACGGGAAAGGAAAGCCCTTGTCAAAGGAAGCGGAGCGGCTATAATAAGGGGTGCCTCGGGCGGGTAGCTCAGCTGGTTAGAGCGCCGCACTCACATTGCGGAGGTCGGGGGTTCGAGTCCCTCCCCGCCCACCAGGCACAAAAAGCGGGCGTTTATCGCCCGCTTTTTGTGTTGTTGCCGCCAGAAGCCAGGACTTTGATAGAATCAAGGCCACCGGCTCGAATACGAAAGGAGCGTGACCATGGACATCCCTCAGCGCGTGCCGGCGTACGTCCCCCTCTTTGGCGTTACCCGAGGGCCGTTGGTGGAAAGCGTACACTATGGCGCCTTCGCGGTGGTGGACCGCCAGGGTCACCTGCTGGCCGCGGCAGGACCCATCATGGTCCCCGTGTTCATGCGTTCCTCGGCCAAGCCCTTCCAAGTGATGCCCTTATTGGAGGACGGGGGCGCGGACCGGTGGGCCTTGACCGATGAAGAAATCGCCGTCATGGCCGCGTCCCACAGCGGCACGGAACGCCATGTGGCCGTGATTCAAGGGTTGCACCAACGCTTGGGGTTGGGTCCTCAATACTTGCAATGTGGCGTGCACCCGCCCCTCCACCGAGACTCAGCCCTGGCCCTGCGAATGGCCGGTCAGGAGCCCACGCCCTACCATCACAACTGTTCAGGAAAGCACACGGGCATGTTAGCCTTAGCCCTGCTGCACGGTTGGCCCTTGGAAACCTATCTGGACCTGGAACATCCCGTACAACAACGCATCCGGCACACGGTGGCCGAAATGGCGGGGATGTCCCCCGAAGATGTACTTATCGGGATCGATGGTTGCTCCGCGCCCAACTTCGCCCTGCCCCTCTACCACGCGGCCTGGGCCTATGCCCGACTGGTGGACCCCCAGGACCTGCCGGAACCCCGTCGCGGTGCCGCGAGGCGGGTCGTGCAGGCCATGATGGCCCAACCCTTCATGGTGGCCGGGCCCGAGCGCTTCGACACCCGGGTGATGGAGGCCCTGCCCGGCAAACTGGTGGCCAAGGGCGGCGCCGAGGGGTATCAGGGCATCGGCCTGCTCCCGGGGGTGGCGGGCGAACAGGGCATCGGCATCGCCATCAAAATCGCCGATGGCGACGGTCGGCGTCGGGCCGCCAGCGCGGTGGCCCTGGAAATCTTGCGGCGCCTGGGCGTGCTCACCGAGGAAGCCGCCCAAGCCCTGTCCGACCTGGGCCCCCAACCCCCGGTGCGGAACATTCGGGGCGATGTGCAGGTCGGCCAGGGAAAACCCTTGTTCTGAACCGGCGGACCATGGGCGCAAGCGATTCCACCGTCTCTTCCCTCGCCCAACGCTTAGGGGAAAGGCTGGCCTTCGAAGTGCAGGGACAGGGGCCGGCCGTGGTCTTCCTGCACGGGTTTGCCGGAAGCCGACGGCAATGGCGGGCCCTCATGGACCCGGTCGCCTCGTGGGGCTACCGGACGTACGCCCTGGACCTGCCGGGACACGGCGAGAGCCCCAAGCCCCGGGAGCGGGAAGCCTATCACCCCCGCGTTTGGGTGGATGCACTGGCCGCGTGGCACCAGCGTTATGTGGGCGAGCCCGCGTGGTGGGTGGGCCATTCCCTGGGAGGCGGAATGGCCGTGCTCCTGGCCCGGAGGCATCCTCAGCGGGTGCGAGGCGGGTTGCTCGTGGCCCCCTACCTGCACCGACGCCAATGGCGGGGATGGGTTCACCTGCTGGCCCCGTTCATGCCCTTGCTGGCCCAGCCCCTGGGCTATCCCCATTGGGCCTCACCCGCGATGCACCTGGCCTGGTACATCCACCCGGATTACCATCAAGCACCCCCGACCCAACGTCGGGTTCGCGTGTGGGAAGCTCTCCATCTGAGTCCCCGAGCATGGTGGACCGTGCTCCACATGGCCGCGCCCTGGACCCCTCCGCCGCCGGGACGCTGGGCCCTCATAGCCGGCACCCGAGATACCATCCTGCGCTATGCCTCGTTCGTGGACCTAGCCCGGGCATGGAACCTGCCCCTCCAAACCCTGCCCGAAGGCCGTCACATCCTCCACATCAGCCATCCCCAGGAGGTCCTGGCCGCCCTCGAGGCCCTGCTGACGGAAGCCGCACCCCAAACCGCAACCGATTCCCGAACCGTGAGCTCCCTTACCCCCTAACCCTCTAACCCGGGAGGTGCATCATGGCCCAGGAGAAACCCACCATCACCTGGGAAGACTTCGACAAGGTAGCCATGCGGGTGGGACGCATCATTCGGGTAGAACCTTTTTCCGAAGCCCGTAAACCCGCATACAAACTGTGGATTGACTTTGGCCCTTATGGCATAAAGAAAAGTTCTGCCCAACTCCCCCGGTGGTATCCTGACCCCCAGGCTCTGGTGGGACGTCTGGTGGTCGCGGTAACGAACTTTCCCCCCAAGCAAATCGGGCCGTTCATGTCGGAGGTCTTGGTTCTGGGGGCTATTCAGTCCGATGGTCGGGTGGTGCTGCTTCAACCCGATGGAGAGAGTGAACTGGGCGCGCCCATCGCGTGAAACTTACCAGGCCCATCGCCCCCAGGCGAACCAGGGCTCGGTGACCAGGCTCTGCCAGAGGGTCTGGCCCAAGGCCTGGACCATCTGCTCCAGTTCGGCCTCCAGGGTTTCGTAAGGGACGGATTTGGTCCCCCCATAACCAAGCAACACCATGACATACGCCCGTTCCTGCCCCCGCCAGGAAAAGACGAGCAGACCGATGTCGCCTACAATGAGTTGCTCTTTGACCAGAGTGGCCCGTTTGTTGTAAAGGCGCGCCCCGGGGGGAAGATACGGTGCCAGACGACCCAGACGAAGCGCATCATTGGGGGTGTACTCCGCCATCCAGGTCAGCATCCCCCGACGCGCTTCGGACGACAGTCCCGTCCCCCAATAGAGGTGTACCAGGAGCCGGGCCAAATCTGCGGCGGTCGAACGACGGGTGAGCACATCGGTGTGGGAAGCCCCCCATTGGGCCAGCATTGCGCGCAGCGGTACACGCCGGGCGAGCAGGAACTCCAGCAGAGTCTGGGTGGCCGCTTCCTCCGAATGGACCAACATGGCCCGCAAGAGTTGGGCGTAGGTGCGACTGGGGCCTCGGGTGGCGAGATAGGTCTCCAAAGACATCCTCGGTGGCACCCGTTGCTGCAACGCGGCCAAGGTCAGCATGGCAACGGGCACCTTGATGGCCGAAGCCACATGTCCCGGCCGTGTGCTTTCGTGTTGGTAAAGCACGCAACCGGCTCGGGCGTCCACCAGCATCACCCGCCACTGCCCCTGGGTGCGGGCCAGCACGGCATCCATGGTTTCCGTCCACTCGCGTTGCAGGGGCGAAGGGGGACAAAGGGGGAAGGAAGCGGTCTGAAAGCGAAACCCCGTCTCGGCAGGCCCTGCCGCCTGGATTCCACCACCCGGCGCCCAAACCACAAGGGTCAGCAGGCCCAACCCAAGCCATCCAAGAGGTCCGCGCATCATGCGTTCCGCAAAATCTCCCACCGAAGCAAGGGACGCAACACCCCCAAACGGCGCTCGGACCACTGGGCACCTACCACGCCCGTTGGGTCCACCCGGAAGGACAGGGCGTTCTCCTCATGGAAGAAGGTGCGCACACCAAAGATGCTGGCGTTCACCGAGAGGATATACCGACCCTCGTTGAGCCAGTGACCGGGGACGTGGACCCGGCTGAGGTAGCGGCCAGGAGGGCGTTCCTCCCATCGGCGGTACATATCCACGTCGTCCACATCAAAGGAAGTGAACACGTATTCCCCCCGGGTGGTGAGCAGATAAATACCCACCCGCAGGCCCCGAAGAGGTTGTTCCAGGACATACTCCCATTCCACGGTGAAGGCTTCGTCGGCCCGCACGGTGTCCGTCACCCGGCCCTGGGCATCCCGCACCCGCAGGGCAATGGGCCGGAAGGGGCCCGCCGGGTCCCATGTGGGGTCCTCCTCCTGGTCCCAGCGGCGCTCGCCGGCCCGCCGGAACCCCGAGGCCAGGTAGAAGTCCACCGCGTCGGGGGTGGGTCCGTCAAAGACGACCCGGCCCTTCTGGAGCACCAGGGTGCGCTGGGTGAGGTGCAGAATGGCGGACATGTTGTGGCTCACGAAGAGCACCGTACGCCCCTCCCGGGCCACGTCCCCCATCTTGCCAAGGCATTTCCGTTGAAACGCGGCGTCGCCCACGGCCAGAACTTCGTCCACGAGCAAGATTTCCGGCTCCAGGTGCGCGGCCACAGCGAAGGCCAGGCGCAGGTACATACCGCTGGAATAGAACTTCACCGGTGTATCAATAAACTTCTCCACCTCGGCGAAGGCCACGATTTCGTCGAACTTGCGGTCGATTTCCGCCTTGGTCATGCCCAGAATGGCACCGTTCAGGTAAATATTCTCCCGACCGGTGAGTTCGGGATGGAACCCCGTCCCCACTTCCAGCAAGGACCCCACCCGGCCATAGAGTTCCGCGTAGCCCTCTGTGGGTCGGGTTACCCGAGAGAGGATTTTCAGCAGGGTGGATTTGCCCGCCCCGTTATGACCGATGATGCCCACCACCTGGCCCTGGGGTATCTCAAAGGACACGTCCCGCAAGGCCCATATGGTTGCGCTGCGGGGGCGACGGAAGAGCCGACCCAGACTGTCCCGCAAGGTGCGGTATTCCACTTTCCCCCGGGCCTCGCCAATGCGATATTGTTTGCTCAGATTCGCCACACGAACGGCCAACGCCATGGATACTCTCCTGCGTCACTGGCGAGAAGGCCATCGGCCATGAAAGCCTGACCAGCACCCGTCCGCCATTTACTTCCCGCTCTCACACGCGGTCCGCAAAGTACCGCTCCATTCCCTGGAAGAAAACCAGCCCGCCCAACAACACCAACAGGGTAACGGTCACAGAAATAGCCATGCCCAGGTCGGGCCCTGGTCCAACGCCCAGGAGGGCCCAGCGGAAACCCTGGACCACGCCCGCCATGGGGTTGAGAGAGTAAATCAGACGCCATTGCTCAGGCACCAGACTGGTGGGATAGACCACCGGGGTCACGAACAACAACACCTGCACCAGGTACGGAAGCACATACCCCACATCCCGATAGAGGACGTTGAGGGCCGCGGCCCAGAGGCTTCCCCCCAGGCTCACTGCCGCCGCCAGCAAAAGGAAGAGGGGCAGCGTCCACACCCGAGGAGTGGGCGCGATACCGTACCAGACCATGAGCCCGGCCAGCACCACGAAAGCCAGGAGAAAATCCACCAGACTGCTCAGGACCACGGAGAGGGGAATGACCAGCCGGGGGAAGTACACCTTGGTGAGCATGGGCCGGTTCATCACCAGCGAGCGACCCGCCTTGTTGAAGGATTTGGAGAAGAACTCCCAGGGGAGGAGTCCGGCGTAGGCGAAGATGGGGTAAGGCAGGCCCTCCGATGGCATCTTGGCCAGGCGTCCGAAGAAGATGCTGAAGACCACCATGGTGATGAAGGGCTGGAGCCAGGCCCACAGGACGCCCAGCAGGGTCTGTTTGTACCGGACTTTCAAATCCCGCCAAGTGAAGAAGTAGATGAGTTCCCGGTACTGCCAGAGTTCTCGAAAATCGGGAAATCCCCAACGACCGGGAGGCCGCACGATGTAATAGGGCTTGGGGTTGGGGTTGATTCGGGATGTCATGATGGACTCGTGACGCGCTTGAGTAGATGTTGCAGGCATTCCAAGAGGTTGGAAATCATGTCAAGGAGATAATCCAAGAACCCACGTCGTACGGTCATACAGGGACAGCCTCTCTCAAAATCGCTTGACCAATATGGGGCTTGAGGGCACGAGCGAGCACTAAATCAACCCGCACACCTAATAAGTCGCTCAAGAAATTTTCAAGCGCGAGGAATTGTATCAGAGATGGGGTCGTGTCGAATTCCACCAGGATATCTAAGTCGCTTTTGTCCGTCGCTTCACCACGCACATAAGAACCAAAAAGCGCCAGACTCCGAACCCCATAATGTGTTCGGAGATAGGGCATCACCTCTTGAAGTTGATGCCGGATGCCTTCAATGGTACAAGGGGCCTTTGCCATTCGCTTTTCCCTCACACTGCATCAGGCACAGTGACACTTGCATTATGCCACGCCGGTTTCTCCATGAAGATTCCAGGTACCGTGGCTACAATTGTCTCTCCCGGGCCAGAATTTCGTGCTTGTGCTCCTCCCACCAGGCGATGGTGCGCTTCAGGCCCTCCTCCAGGGGTGTGGTCGCCTCCCAGCCGAAGTACGCCTTGGCCCTGGAGGTGTCCAGGGCACGACGGGGCTGACCGTTGGGCTTGGTGGTATCCCAGACGATACGACCCTTGTACCCCACCATTTCGGCAATCATGTTCGCCAGGTCCCGAATGCGGACTTCCCGCCCGGTTCCCATGTTTACGGGCTCAGGACCATCATACTTTTCCGCCGCGTCCAGAATGCCGCGAGCCGCGTCCTCCACGTAGAGAAATTCCCGGCTGGGGGACCCATCACCCCACAGGACCACCTCATCCCGACCTTCATCCCGAGCGGTAGTGAACTTGCGAATCAGGGCGGGAATCACGTGGGAAGTCTCCAGGTCGAAATTGTCGCGGGGACCGTATAGATTGGCCGGGAGCAGATAGATGGCATTGAAGCCATACTGCTGCCGGTACGCCTGGGCCTGCACCAGAAGCATCTTCTTGGCCAGGCCATAGGGCGCGTTGGTTTCTTCGGGATAGCCGTTCCACAGGTCTTCTTCCTTGAAGGGCACGGGGGTGAACTTGGGGTACGCGCAAACCGTGCCAATGGCCACGAACTTCTTCACCCCGAAACGCCAGGCCTCGTGCATGAGTTGCACGCCCATCATCAGGTTGTCATAGAAGAAGGTCGCCGGGTTTTTGCGGTTCGCGCCGATGCCCCCCACGTTCGCGGCCAGGTGGATGATGATGTCCGGCTTGCTGTCCTCCAACAGCCGAACCACGGCTTCATGGTGTACCAGGTTGTAGTCCTTCTTGCGGGGAACGAAGATGTGTTGCGCGCCCCGACGCTTCAACTCCTCGACCACAAAGGACCCCAAAAAGCCTCCACCTCCGGTCACGCACACCCGCTTGTCGCGCCAAAAATCGGACATATCCCGCCTCCTCGCGCAGAATACTGGGCACAGGCATTATACCCGCGTTCGTAAGGGAAGGTCAGGAATCGGTATCCTCCTCTGAGCGCATCAACCCCTGCTTCCATGCGAAGACCGCGGCCTGGGTGCGGTCGGCCAGGTGGAGTTTGCTCAGGATGTTGCTCACGTGGCTTTTGACCGTGCGTTCGCTGATGACCAGACGCCGGGCAATCTCCGCGTTGCTCAACCCCTCGGCGATAAGGCGCAATACCTCCAGTTCGCGTTGCGTCAGGTCCGCGAACGCAGACGGCGTCTCCCGCTCCGGCTGGTTGCGTTCGGCATGGAGTTCCTGGATGAGGCGGGCGGCCACCCGGGGATGCAGTACAGCCTCCCCACGGGCGGCCCGGCGCACCGCGTCCACCAGTTCTTCGGGCGTCACGTCCTTCAACAGGTAGGAAAGGGCCCCGGCCCGTATGGCCGGGAAGATGTGTTCGTCGTCATGATAGGAAGTCAGCAC
This sequence comes from Anaerolineales bacterium, assembly GCA_015484985.1. GTDB lineage: Bacteria > Chloroflexota > Anaerolineae > Anaerolineales > DRMV01 > S139-71. The sequence goes on from WFUL01000179.1 coordinate 15,001, forward strand.
GATGATTTGGCTGCGCGGGCTGACCCGCTTGATTTCCCGGGTGGCCTGCACACCGTCCATTCCGGGCATGACCAGGTCCATGAGCACTACGTCGGGGGCATGGCGGATGGCCTGGTGCACGGCTTCCCGTCCCGAGGCGGCCTCCGCCACCACGTGGATGTCGTCCCGGGTCTCCAGAAAGGCCCGAATGCCTTGCCGGACCACGGCCAGTTGCATCCCCGCGGCAAAGACCTGTTGCTTCACGGCATCGTGCAATTCCCGGGCCAGGCGATGGCGTTCTTCCAGCGCGGCCAGTTCCTGCCGGGCCTGAAGCAGATTTTGCAACTGCTCGGCCATGCGGTTCAGCCGGCGGGCCAGATGCCCCACTTCATCCCGCGACGTGTCGTGGACCGTTACGGAAAAATCCCCCCGGCTCCAGGCCTCCGCGGCCGCGATAAGGGCCTGCAACCGGCGCACCAGCCCGCGCGCGGTGAAGAACCCGAACACCGTTCCCACCAGCGCGGCGAACAGGGTGACCACCGCGGCGCTGGGCACCAGGGTGCGCAGGATTTCCCCGGGCCATTCCCGCAGGGACGCGGGCCAGGCAATGGCGAGCACCAGCGCGGCCGCGGGCCGCAAGGGTGCCAAATGCGCAGGCGTGACCCGCTGACCCAGCACTTCCACCGTGCCCGCGGTGGGCCAGAGCAGGCCCAGAATCATGCCGATGGTGGTCGTCTTCCCCGCGCCGTTGGGTCCCAGAAAACCGAAGCACTCGCCTTCGTACACCTCCAGGTTCAGGTTTTCCACGGCGCGAACATCACCATAATGCTTGGTCAAATCTTGCAACCTCAATACGGGAACGCGCATGGTTCGCCTCCTCGGAATGGAATCGCACCGCCCTTACCGTAACGCAAGGCATGGGGCCTGCCATCGGTCCCAAGGGGGAAAGGAGCCCGTACCCGATACGGATTTCGGTCCCAGCGCAAATCCGCCTCCGGGACGATGCAGGGCTTTTCAGTTCTTAACGAAAGTTGCCGTTTCATCTTGTCGGAAGCGCGATATTTTCTTAATTTTCTCGTGAAACGGGAGAGACGGAAAGGTTGCGAACCGGACACGGAAGGGCCTTTTTGAGTGCTTACAAAGCCCCGTTTTTCGAGGTAATTTCGCCACGGGACGCATGGACCTTATCGGGCCCAGGACTCAAGGAGAAATAAAATGGTGTGTGGGGCGGCTTCGCCGCCCCACACACCATTTCTTTCTCCCTCTGCGGTCCTGGGCCCGGTTCGTTCTAAGCAAACGGGACAGCCTCAAAGGCGTTCCCTCGGGTCCTTCCTCAAAAAACCCTGTGAGACGATGTGTCTTCGTAGAATTCCGCTATAGTGAAAGCAGCGGTCAGGCCTGAGCCGCCGGCAAACCCTTTTCGGGAGGTCCTTCAATGCGCACCGAAACCACGGTGGAACTGGACGCGCTGATTCGCGAATGGGAGGCCGAACTGGGGCCGGACGTCCTGGCCCAGGCCCGCTACCAGGAACGTATGCGGGTCGTCCGCTTCCTACTCGGCCTGGTGATGCCCTTGGTGCTGGTCGTCGTATGGTTGCCCACCGGATGGGCCGTGGCCCTGCGGGAAAGGTTTTTGGGGAACACGTCCTGGTGGGGCACCTGGGCCGTGCTTCTGGTCATCCTGCTCTCCGAGGCCGTGCTCGCCCTCCCCTTCTCCTGGTACTTTGACTTCCACCTGGAGAACCGGCTGGGGCTCAACCGCCAATCCCTGGGCGGCTGGCTCCTGGACGAACTCAAACAGGCCATGCTCGCCATCCCCCTGCAGAGCCTGTTGTTCCTGGCCCTGTACGCGGTGCTCCGCCTTCTCCCCCCGCGATGGTTGCTTCCGGGGTTCGCGGGCGTGGTCGCGGGATTTCTCGCGGTCTTCTACCTTCTCCAACCTGTGTTCCTGCGCCTGAAATTCAAGACCGAACCCCTGGACGACCCGGACCTGGAGGCCCGCATCCGCCAGCTTTTTGAAAAGGCCGGTGTACCCTTCGCGGGGCTTTCCGTGGTGAAGGCCGGGGAGAAGACGGCCCGCAGCAATGCCGCGCTGGTCCCCCGGGGCGTGGGCACCGAGGTGGTCCTGTTTGATACCTTGCTGGAAGCCATGACCCCCGAAGCCATCGAAGATGTAGTGGCGCACGAGCTGGGCCACAAGGTGCACCGGGATATGCTCAAACTCATGGTGGTGCTGGGCGTGGTGCTCGTGCTGGCCCTGGCCGTGGGGTACGGCGTGCTCCGCTGGGCCGGCACCTGGGATGGCCTGCAAGGACCCCAGGACGTGGCCACCTTCCCCTTGTTGACGGCCGTCCTGGCCTGGTTGGGGGCTGGTTTCCAAATCCTGCTCAACGCCTACATGCGCCGGGTGGAGTTCGCGGCCGACGCGTACGCGGTGCGCCTGACGGGCAACGCCGCGGCCTTCGAGGAAGCCATGCGGGTGCTGGTGAAGCAGAACAAAACCCTGCCCCAACCCGCGCTGTGGGTGGAACGCCTGCTTTACAACCACCCCAGCCCGGCCCGACGGGTGCAGGCCGTGCGAAGATGGGCCGCACGCCAGGGAACATCCTCGGCACGACCCTGACCCGTCCCCAACCCCGGAGGTGAAACGCCATGCGCGCGTTCCTGCCTCTCTTCTTCGTGTGGAC
>WFUL01000180.1 GCA_015484985.1 Anaerolineales bacterium
ACCGAAAGATACTTGCTCCAGCCGGCCATGGCCGGAGCCACTTTTTCACCAGGGAGCCCTGCCTCGTACATGAAGCGAGCGAAGTTGGCCAAAAGTAAACCAATGGATGCCCGTACATAAGCCGGGGGTACGTGAATCTGCCGGGGACCGTGGCCCGCGTGGGCCTTGCCCGCGTAAAACAGGTAATCCCCAAACTCCTCGCTGGTATCCATGCCCAGGGTACGGGCCAGCCAAATGGTGAAGAAACGGCGACGCTCCTCCAGATGCACTTCGTCTACCTCCGTCTCCCAGCCCAGTACCGCCGCGGTCTCGGGCACGCTGCGCAGGTAATCGTACACCCCCACAACCAGTTCTGGCCCTCGACGGAAGAGGACTTCCACCGTCTCGGCCATGGCCTGCTTGTCCGCCGAGGTGAAAAGGGCGAATTGCAGTAAATGCTTCCATTCCTGAACCGGGTCGGGCAACAGATGGTGAATCCACATCTTCGTTTCCTCTACGGCTACGGGATCACCGGGCTTGGTTTCGGCTTTGGGGAACATGCATCACCTCCAGGGAAGCAGGGTTCTGAGCACGGGGCTCACAGAAAATCTGAACGTTGTTTGGCTTTGCACACAGGAAGGGCCATTGAAATGAGCATTTCGATTATACCAAATCCTGCCTCACCAGGCCCGAACCACTTCCCGAATCAGGGCCGGACCTCGATACACCCAACCCGTGAACACCTGCACCAGGCGGGCGCCGGCTTCGGCCTTCTCCAGGGCGTCTCGTGCCGAGAGAATGCCCCCGACGCCGATGATGGGCAGACGTCCTCCTGTGTGACGGTGGATGTACCGAACCACCTGGGTACTCCGTTCCCGCAAGGGCGCGCCGCTGACGCCGCCGGGTAGGTTCTGACAGGCTGGCGGCAATCCCGACTTCGACACCGTGGTGTTCGTGGCGATGATGCCCTGGACGCCCGCCTCCTCCACCGCCTCCAACACCTGGTCCAGTTCCGCCCAGGTCAGGTCGGGCGCGACCTTGACCAGCACCGGCGGAGGACGGTCCGGTGCCGTTTCCTCTACGGCCTTCCGCACCGCCTGCAACAAGGGCACCAGATACTCGCGACGCTGCAGGGCCCGCAATTCAGGGGTATTGGGGGAACTTACGTTCACCACCAGGTAGTCGGCCAGGGGCGCCACGGTCCGGGCCACGGCCACGTAGTCCTCCGCGGCCCTTTCGTTGGGTGTGTCCTTGTTCCGGCCCAGGTTGACCCCCAGCACCAGGTCCGGGGGGCGGGGCCCCTGCAACTGCCGGGCCACGAAATCCATGCCCCGGCTGGGGAAGCCCATCCAGTTCACCAGGGCCTGCGCCTGAGGCACCCGCATGATGCGGGGCCGGGGGTTCCCGGGCTGGGGCCGCGGGGTCACCGTCCCCACTTCCACGAAGGCAAAGCCCAACGCGGCCAGGCCCCGCCAGGCCACGCCGTCCTTGTCGTAGCCCGCGGCCAGACCCACAGGATGGCGAAAGGTGCGCCCCCAAAGGGCCACAGGCTTCGTCGGCGGTGCCAGCCAGCGCCTCAGGACGCCGCGAGCCGCTGGAAAGCGCCCGACCAGCCCCAGCAGGGCCAATACGACCCCATGGGCCTGCTCGGGGTCCAGACGGTGTAGCAGATTGGTAAGGAAAGCCAGCGTCATGGCCTTTTCATCTTACCACGGAGCCGGGACGTTTTGTGGTAGGATGAACGCGACCATGGAACGAGAACCTCTGCCCACGTTATGGGACCTGCTCGAAACCGCGCTCCCTCCGGCTCGCCGGGCCCTGCTGCGATTGGTGGCCCGGGAGGCCGTTGGGATGGATATGGCCGCCTACCTGGTGGGCGGCTTCGTGCGGGATTTGCTCCTGGGCCGCCCCAGCCTGGATTTCGACGTGGTCCTGGAAGGCTGGGCCCCGAAACTGGCCCGGCATCTGGCCCGGACCTTCGGCGGCCGTGTCCAGACCCATGCCCGCTTCGGAACCGCGAAGTGGTGGCTGCCCTCCCCGAATGAACCCTTTTGGCAAAGGGCCCTGAAAAGCCTCCTTCCCCTGGAACCTGCCGACTACCAGGACCTGCCTCCCTTCCTGGACCTGGTCACCGCCCGCCGGGAGCGTTACCCCCACTCCGGCGCCCTGCCCGAGACCGAACCCGCGGACATCCACGCCGACCTGGCCCGGCGGGATTTCACCATCAACGCCATGGCCTTCGCCCTCACCGGACCCAAGGCCGGTCGCTTGCTGGACCCCTTCCACGGCCTGGAAGACCTGCGCGCCAAGGTCCTGCGGGCCCTCCATCCCCAATCCTTCGTCGAAGACCCCACCCGTATGGCCCGGGGCGCCCGATACGCAGCCCGTTATGGCTTCCATATGAGCGAGGACACGGCCCGTCAAATCCCCTCGGCGCTGGCGGTGGTTCCCGAAGTTTCAGGCGACCGCTGGCGCCACGAACTGGACCACATCCTGGACGAGGACACCGCGGCCCAGGCCCTGGACCTTCTGGCCCAATGGGGCGTCCTGGAGGCCATCCATCCCGCCCTTCCCCAAGGGGAAGAGGACCGCCGCCGTGTGGCCCTGTGGAAACTGCCTTCCCCCGACTGGGGCCTGCCCGACCCGTGGGATGGCCTTCCCCTGGCCCGCGCGGTGCGCTATGGGTTGTGGTTCCTGGAGACTCCGGGAGATGGACTGCGCGCGGTGGACGCCCGGCTGCACTTCCCCGGCAAGTTACGCAACCTCCTGCAAAGCGTTGTCACTTTGTGGGCCACCCGCGAGGACTGGGCCGACCTGACGCCCGGCCCCCTGACCCTGCACCTGGAAGTCCACCCCCTGCCCGCGGTGTACGCCGTCTACCTGGCCCTCTCAGACGCCGCCCTGCGGGAGCGGCTGGCCGCTTTCGCCACCCGATGGCGCCACATCCCCGCGCCCATCACCGGCCACGACCTGAAGGCCCTGGGCCTGCCTCCCGGCCCGGCTTACAAGGACCTGCTGCGCCGGGCCCGCATCGAAGCCATCGAAGGCCGCCTGACCACCCGGGAGGACGCCCTCTCCTGGCTCCACCATCATCGCCGACCGCCGACGGCTGACCGCCGACCGCCGACCGCCAACCATCGACCAACGACCATCGACCAACGACCATCGACCAACGACCAATAAGCGGAGGAACCCATGCGCATCGGCATGCTGGCCGACCTCTACCGACCTCACATCAGCGGCGTCACCATCCATATCGACCTGGTACGAAAGGCGTTGGAGGAACGGGGCCACGAGGTGTACGTGTTCACTTTTGGCGAACGCCAGCCCGAGGACGACGAGCGGGTCATTCGCTCTTCGGGCTTCTCCTTGCGGGTCCGACAGCAGAGCCTGAGTTTCAACTTCCGCCACGACCGCCACGCCCGCTATCTCCTCACCCACATGGACGTGCTGCACACCCATCATCCCTTTATCAGCGGCCAGCTGGCCCTACTGTACGGCAAGCCCTGGGGCATCCCCATCGTGTTCACCAACCATACCCGTTACGACCTCTACATGCGGGCCTATCTGCCCCTGCTCCCTCCGGCCCTGGGGGATACCCTGCTCCGTACGTACCTGCCCCGCTTTTGTCGGGACATTGACGCAGTGGTGGCCCCTTCGCCGGGAGTCCAGGCCATGCTGGAACGGCTGGGTGTGGATGTGCCCATCCACGTCATCCCCAACGGCATTGATTTGAGCCGGTTCCGTCGTGCGGTGACGCCTGTAGACCGGGAACGGTGGGGATGGTCGTCGGAAGATGTGGTCTTCGTGTACCTCGGACGCCTGGGCCCGGAAAAGAACCTGACCTTCCTCCTGCGGGCCTTCTCTGCGGTGGCCCAGGTGCATCCCAACGCCCGGCTCCTCCTCATGGGCGACGGTCCGGAAAGGAGCAACCTGGAAGCCCAGGCGACCTTCATGGGCCTGGCTAAACGGGTTCATTTCACCGGCCTGGTTCCCTATGAAGACGTACCCGCCCATCTCGCGTCCTGCGACGTCTTTGCCACCGCGTCCCTCACCGAGGTTCATCCTCTATCCGTCATCGAGGCCCATGCCGCGGGCCTGCCCGTGGCCGCGGTGCGCGCGCCGGGAGTGGAGGACGTGGTGCGGCACGAAGTGACCGGCTTTTTGGTGGAAGAGGACCCCGCGGCCCTGGCCGCGGCCATGGGACGCCTGGTCAGCGAGCCGGACCTGCGGCGCCGCATGGCCCAGGCCGCGCGGGAGCGGGCCCAGGACTACGACGTGCAGCGCACCGCGCAGCGCCTGGAGGAACTCTACACCCGACTCCAAGCCCGCCGGGCCCAGTTCCGGCCCTCCTGGAGCCTGCGCCTGCGCCGCTGGTGGATGGTCAAGATGAGCCGCTAACCTCATCGACCAACGACTATCGGCCATCCGCCATCTGCTATCCGCCATCTTCGAGGTCGCCATGTCCGATTCCATCCCTCGCCATCCCCGATCCCTGGCCCGATGGGGCGAAGACCTGGCGGCCCGTTTCCTGGTCCGCCGGGGGTGGCGGGTGCACGCCCGCAACGTGCGCACGCCTTACGGGGAAATCGACCTGGTGGCCCGCGATGGACGCACGTGGGTCTTCGTGGAGGTGAAAACCCGCCGGGGAACCCGTTGGGCCTGGCCCGAAGATGCGGTGACCCCGGCCAAACTGGCACGCCTGACCCAGGCGGCCCTTTACTGGCTGGAGGAAACCAGCCAGCCGCCCGACGTCCCCTGGCGCATTGACGTGGTGGCCATCGTGGCCCGTCCGGGCCACCGGCCCGAAATCCGCCATTTCGAGGGGGTGAGTTCCGATGCCTGAACGGCGCCACCATCCCCCCCTCCTCGTCCTGGTCGGGCCCACGGCGGTGGGGAAGACGGAAGTCTCCCTGCAACTGGCCGAGCCTCTGAACGCGGAAATCGTGTCCGCGGATTCCCGCCTGCTGTATCGGGGCATGGACATCGGCACGGCCAAGCCCACACCCGAAGAGCGCCGCCGGGTGCCCCATCACCTCATCGACGTGGTGGACCCCGACGAGACCTGGAGCCTGGCCCAGTACCAGGACGCGGCCTACCGGGCCATCGAGGACATCCTGAGCCGGGGGAGGCTCCCCTTCCTGGTGGGCGGCACGGGCCAGTACGTGTGGGCCGTGGTGGAAGGCTGGCAGGTCCCCCGGGTGCCCCCTAACCCTCGCTTACGGGAGGTGCTGGAGCGCTGGGGCCGGGAAATCGGACCCGAGGCCCTGTACGAGAAACTCCTCCTTCTGGACCCCGGTGTGGCCGGTTTGGTGCAACCCCGGAACCTCCGGCGCATCGTACGGGCCCTGGAGGTGATTTTCACCACGGGACGCCCCTTCTCCCAGCAGCGTACCAAAAGCCCTCCGCCTTATCGCATTTTGATGTTGGGGCTGTACCGTCCCCGGGAAGAACTCTACCGCCGCATCGACCAGCGCATCGAGGCCATGCTGCAAGCGGGCTGGCTGGAAGAGGTGAAACGCCTGCTGGAGCAGGGGTACGGGCCGGACCTGCCCGCAATGTCGGGCATTGGATACGCGGAACTGGCTGCCTATCTTTTGGGGCGCATGTCCTTCGAGGAGGCCGTGGCCCAGATTCGCCGGCGCACCCGGCAGTTCGTCCGCCGCCAGGCCAACTGGTTCCGCCTCTCGGACCCCCGCATCCACTGGTTCCGAGCCCATCCCGGTGTCGCCGATGAGATGCTGGCCTTCGTTCAAGACTGGCTGCGTTCTACCACAGGTTTTTCCCTGCGGTCCTGAGCCCGAGGAGGCCTGCACGTCACGTGGCAAATCACCTTGAAAAGACCTGGTTTTGTAAGAACGTGCAAAAACCCTGCGTTCTACCAACGCTTCTGCCAAGTGAGACAATGGAAGGAAGTTCGACACAAAGGGCAACCCAGTCATGGGATGATGCAACCCGATGTCCGTTCGCCCATCTCTTTTTCTTTCTGCGAATTATGGAGGAGTTCTTGCAAATCTGCACAGGTCTTTTCGGGCACCGGGCCGCAGAAAACAGCTGACGGCCGTCGGCCGACCGCCGTCGGCGAATTTTGGTCCCGCGCCCGATTCGGGCTACGATACCATTGTCCCACATTATGGGAGAGTTGGTATTCGTCCGAAGGGGAGAAGGAATGAAGCGACGCAAAGCGTCGCCTCATCAGGGCCAGAAGAACACCGTGCCCACACCCAGGGCTTCCAGGCCCTCTTCGGCCCATTGGGTGATGAGAGGGGAGGGGTCGTCCAGGAGTTCCACCAACAAGGGGATGGCCCGCACATCCCGCACCCGGGCCAGCGCGCGCACGGCCTGAGCCCGGGCCTGTATAGGCCCTTCCCGAATGACCCGCATCAGGCCCTCGGTGGCCCATTTCCCCAGGGCGACCAGGGCATCGGAGGCCAGTTCGGCCAGCAGGCGGTCCGGGCTTCCCAGCAGGTCCAGCAGGTCCTCCAGGGCCTCGGGCGCGGGCTGGTGGCGCAGGGCCAGCGTGGCCGCATGGCGCACGGCGGGGTCCGGGTCGCGAAGCGCGTCCCGGAGGGCACGGGGAACCTGAGGATGGGGCAAAAAAGCCAGCACCCGCAGCGCCCACCAACGCCGGTCGGGATCCGAATGGGAAAGCCAGGGAAGCAGGTGAGGGACCACTTCCTCCGGCGGCCCTTGCGTCAGTTGACGGGCCGCGGCCTCGGCCCTTTCCTCATCCTGGAGGTTCAGGGCGGCTTCCAGGGCTTGCAGGGCCTCCTGCCAGAGGGGTTGGGGAGCGTTGGCGGGCATACTTCCTCCCAGGGCTAAGGTTTGCAGGGGTTGTCGGGGTCCGGGTTCTCCGGCGGCATCCCTTCGGTGCCGGGGCCGTACTCGCAAATCGCGGGCCAGGGGCGGTAATGGGTGGTGAACACATCCCGGAAGAGCAATTCGCCGTTGCGGTAGACCTCCCGCACCACCGTCACCGTGCCGCCTTCGATGGGCCAATCGGTTTGCCGAATCTCGCCGGGTTCCAGTTCCGGGTTCTCGATGTAGCGAGGAGGTGGAGGCGGCTGTTTGTTTTGAAGCCCGGTGGTATCCCAAACAACCTTCCGGCCATCCGAGGTCGAATAAAAGCGCCAGCGGATGTAGCGGTGCGGGATGTTGACCTCGACTTCCATGAGAATCCAGTAAGGGGTATCGTTCTTGAATTTGAAATCCACGATGGGTACGTAGACCGTGGCGTCCAACCCGGCCCACTTGGGGTTGGCCCGGCCGGAGGCTTCCAGTTCGTAGTAGTACACTCGATAGGAATGGGGATAGCGTTCGACGACGGGGTAACCCCCGAAGAACACGGTGCGGAACAGGGTGGTGCTCACCTGGCACACGCCGCCGCCCACACCCTGGATGGTGCGGTTCCCGAAGATGATGGGAGCCTCGGCGTAGCCGTTGTCCAGGCTGATGTCCCCCAGAACCTGGGCCATGGAGAACACTTCTCCTGGTGCCACCAAATAGCCGTGGAAGCGGCTTCCCGCCAGGCGGATGTTGTGCATCCGGGCCGCGCTGGAGCCGTAGAAGTACGTGGTGTGCTCGACAATCAACTCACGAATGCCCAATTCCTCTGCCGTGGCATCGTCCGTCACCCGGGGTGGTTCGACTTCCAGCATCAGGGGAACCCGAGTACGTCCCTCCTTCAGGGCCTGGACGATGGCCTCCAGCGTTTCCTCGGTCTTCAGTCGACGGCCGTACACCGCGGGCTCCAGGAGTTCCAGTTCCCGGGTCTCTTCGTTGAAGGTGAACCGGGCGTTGACGGGCTCCCGCAACACCTGGGCCGCCACCGTGCGCAACAGGGGACGCAAAGGTTCCGGGTCGACATCCAGCTCGTACCAGCCCCGACCTTGCGCATCCACCCGCCGCACGATGCGCAGCATCGCGGCCACCTGCTCTGGCGGCACGTCCCAGGGTCCCGGGTCCCCCTCCTGGGCGTCCGGCAGGGTGAGGCGTAAGGTCCGGGAGAGCATCTTTTCCAGCCGTTGGGCCAGGTCCTGGGCCTCCGGGATGACCGGCGGCACAGGTTCTGTGGGGATGTCCAGGACAGTGTCTTGCATGAACGCCATTTCCCGGGCCAGTCGTGGCAGCAAGCGGCTCCAGGCGATACGCCGGCCCGCGCGACCGGGGCGGTATTGGACGGAAGCCCCTTCCAGGGCCAGAAAAGCGTCTTGAGGAGGCTCCTCAACCCGGGAAGCCAGGGCATTGGTCAGGGTGGCGTACGCCCAACCCGGGTGGAAGACCAACCGCAAGGGCACATTGACGCCCTGGGTCCAGGCCCGCCAGCGGTCCCGCCATCGGGCCCAAAGGGGGCCTTCCCGCCCCACCCGCCACGCAGCCTCCGCGGTCCCGGCGTAATCCACCACCAGGCCCAAATCCAGGGGGTGGGTTTCCCATTGCATATCCTGCCAGGTGAAGGTCACACGACCCTGTTCGGGATATGCATAAACCTCTCGCAAACGGGCTTCGGCGGCTTCGCGGGTCAGGCCGCTCAGGTCCACCACCCCCACATGCACGCCCGGATAGATGCGGTTCCAGAAGAGCAGTTCCCAGGCCAACCCGGTGCCCATCAGGCCCAAACCGGCCACTGGGAAGGCCAGCATCCCTCCCAACAGCCACGCCTGCCACCAGGAAATTCGCCATGCCTTCATGGTGACCATCATACCAGGTGCGTGCGGGGTCTGGTTGCAACCCAAAGCAAATTCCCTCGCCCCGAGGGACGAGGGAAAGTCTCTTGGAGAAGGCGCCCGCGGAGGGACTCGAACCCCCAACCACCGGATCCGAAGTCCGGTGCTCTGTCCAGTTGAGCTACGCGGGCCCGTCTATGCGAAGAAGTCCAGATTGTCCTCGTCGTCGCCTTCGTCGGCCCAGCCGCTTTCTTCCACCAGCGCCTCGATGACCTGTCGGGTCAAGAGCACCCACAGAATCAGGATGTCCCCTTCATCGGTGGGTACGTACCGCACCGCCACGATGGGCACCCGTTGCACCGTCCCCATGGCCGTGCGGAACTCGAGAGGGATGCTCTCTTTGTCCCGCCAGGCCCGATAACAGCGTTCCACCAGAGCCGGTCCGTTCAGGGCCCGAACCCGGGTGACGGCAATCTGCCCCGCTTCGGGACCCTCCAACACGCCCACCAGGACGCTGTGGGTATCCGGCTGCACCGGCTCAAAGGTCGGCGGCGGACCTTCAATGATGGTGATTTTTCGTTCCTCAGCGTTCATAAGCCCTACCTCGTAAAAGGCAATACCCATCATACCATGCTTTCATCGAGATGCAAGCTGCGAGGATCCGAATGGGTGCATGCAAAAATTGCGAAATCCGCTGGTCCTTTATGGACCGAAAGTTTGGACCACCTCTGCAAGCGGGCATTTTCCTTTTGGAACGCACAGGTCTGACCAGGCCCTGGACCGCAGAAGTAAAGAAGAGATAATGTGGCAAGCGGCTTCGCCGCTTGTTTTATCGCTTCTCTCTTTCGGTCCCGTACCTGGTCAGGCCTACTCCAACAACGCGGACATGCGTCTTTGCAACAGCCTCTGTTAGAACATGAAAAAACGCCAGGGACCGAATTTTGAGGTCCGGACAAAAGTTTGGACAAAAGGTGGTGACACCTATCCGGAAAGGACACCTGGCATTTTACGCGAGTCTGACCGGGTCTCGGACCGTAAAAAAGAGGCTATCGGCAGTCGGCTGTCCGCTGGTGGCTGTCTGCTGGTAGCCATGTGTTCACTCCTGAGCCAGGGCCAAGAACACGTCCTCCAGGGAAGGCTCGGCGGGTTGCACCTGACGGACCTCTAGGCCCTGGGCGCGCAGCCAGCGCCGTAAGTGGGAGGCCTGCAGGGAAGGCCGCGTCAGCACCCGCAGGTGGTCCCGGGCCAGCACGGCCCGCAGGACCTCGTCATGGGCTTCCAGCGTGGCCAGGGCGTTCAGGAGGGGACGGGCCCACACGTCCCACACCTTCCCCGGAAGGGCCTGCTCCTTGAGGCGGGAAGGTGTGTCTATGGCCAGCAGGCGTCCCCGATGCATAATGCCCACCCGGTGACAGTACTCGGCTTCGTCCATGTAGTGGGTGGTGACGAAGATGGTCATCCCTTCGTCCACCAAACGGTACATCAGGTCCCAAAAGGCCCGACGGGTGGGAGGGTCCACCCCACTGGTGGGTTCGTCGAGGAAAATCAACCGGGGGCGATGGAGCACCGCGGTGGCCAATGCCAAACGCTGTCGCCATCCCACCGGCAATACGCCGGCCTGCAGGTGGCGAATGGACCACAAATCCAACGCTCTGGCCACCTGTGCCACCCGTCCCCGGTCCCGTACGCCATACACCCCCGCATAGAAGGTCATGTTCTCCCACACGGTGAGCTCGTCGTACAGCGCGAATTTCTGGGACATGTACCCGACGCGCGGGCGGATGGCTTCGGCCTGCGTGCGCACACTGTACCCCAGCACCCAGGCATCGCCTTCGCTGGGGAGCAGCAATCCCAATAACATGCGAATGGTGGTCGTCTTGCCCGACCCGTTGGGGCCCAGGTAACCCACGATTTCCCCGGGGTAGACCTCGAAGGACACCCGGTCCACGGCCACGAAATCGCCGAAGCGGCGGGTGAGGTTCTGGGCGCGAATCATAGGTTGAGAGGCGGTGCTCATGTTTCCCCTCCGGGCACCTGCTCCATTTGAATCTGGGCCAGGAAGACGTCCTCCAATTGGGGCCGAATCTGGTGGACGGTATCCAGTTGTAATCCACACTGACGGGCAAAACGTTTCATCCCCCGCAGCACGCGACGGACCTGTTCCGGCTTGACCCAGAGGTGAATGCGGTCCCCAAAGCGCTGGACCCCTCGACTCCAGGGGGCCTTCAGGAGGCACTCCCGCCACCGGCGTAAGGGCTGGCCCCGAATGGCGAGCACGGCGTATGGGAACGTGGCCCGCAGGTCGTCCGGCGCGCCTTCCAGGAGAAGGCGTCCCTGTTGCATGAAGCCCACCCGATGGGCGCGCACGGCCTCGTCCATGTAGGGGGTGGTCACCAACGCGGTGATGCCCTCTTCGTTCACCAGGTGCAACAGGAGCTGCCAGAACTCCTGCCGGGTGATGGGATCCACGCCGTTGGTGGGCTCATCCAGCAAGAGCACCTGCGGACGGTGCACCAGTGCGGTGGCTAGGCCCAGTTTTTGCTTCATGCCCCCGGAGAGATGCCCGGCCCGCCGATGCACGAAGGGTGCCAGGCCCACGAACTCCAACACTTCCATACTGCGAGGATACCAATCGGTGCGGGAAAGGCCCCGCACTTCGGCAAAGAAGCGCAGGTTCTCGATGACGGTGAGCTCTTCGTAAAGGGAAAAGCGCTGGGAGAGATAACCCAGGTGGCTCCGGGCCCGGTCGGGGTCCTTGGCCATATCATGACCCATGATACGCACCGTGCCGGCGTCGGACTCCAGCGCGCCACACAGCAAGCGCATCAGGGTGGTCTTGCCCGCGCCATCCGGGCCCACCAGGGCATAGATTTCCCCTGCTTGCAAACGCAGGGTCACCCCCCGCACAGCCCGAATCGGACCGAAGGACTTATGAACGTCCAGAGCCTCGACCACGGGTTTCATGACGACGACCATTGCGCTTTGAGGGTGCGCAGGTCTTCCAGGACCTGACGTCCATGGCCTCGGGGTCGGACTTTCGGATACATCTTCGCGATGCGACCTTCAGGGTCAATGATGTACGTCTTCCGCAGCGCGCCCAGGACCTCCCGACCGAACATCTTCTTGGGCGCCCAGGCTTCGTACATTTCCAAAACCCGATGCCCCGGATCCGCCAGAAGCACGAAAGGCAACCCATGTTTCTCCCGGAAGCGACGATGGCGCTCCGGAGGGTCCGGACTGATACCTATGACCACCGCGCCCTCTTGTTCCAACGCCTCATAGTGGTCCCGGAAATCCTGGGCTTCAATGGTGCAACCCGGGGTCATGTCACGAGGATAGAAGTACAGCACGACCCAGCGACCGCGGTAATCAGAGAGACGATGCTCCCGACCCTGGTCGTCCGGCAGAACGAAATCGGGCGCTGGTTGGCCGACTTCCAGCGTCATGGTGGGTCTCCCTCCATGAAAATCTAAATTCATTGTACCCCGATACACTGCCTGGTAAGGGAAAAATTAACACGGCAGCGGCGACACCGCTGCCGTGTTATCTCCCGCTATGCGATCAACGTAAAGGCGGAAGATCCAACACTTCCCGCTGGTGGTGGTCAATCCGGCCGGTTTGTGGTAAAACAGCGGACGGCGCACGCCCATCGCCTGATGAGGAGGCTTTCATGCGCACCGTGGAGTGGGATTACGACCGCAACGGCCTGTGGCTCATCGACCAGCGCCTGCTGCCCGCGGAGTTCCGCAAGGTCTTCCTGCAAGACTATCGCGAGGTCGCCCGGGCCATCAAGGACATGGTTGTACGGGGCGCGCCGGCTATTGGCGCGGCCGCGGCCTTCGGCATGGCCCTGGCCGCCTTGCAAGCGTCGGGCAGCAGCCGAGAGGCCCTGCTCACCTTCCTGGAGGAGGAAGCCGCTCCGGTGCTGAAAGCTTCCCGGCCCACCGCGGTGAACCTGTTCTGGGCCGTGGACCGGGTGCTGCGCGCGGCCCGTAACGCCACCGGTGGCCCCGACGCGGTGCGGGAAGCCATCCTGCGGGAAGCCCCGCGCATTGCGGACGAGGATGTGGAAACGAACAAGCGCATGGCCGAGTACGGCGCGACCCTCATCGAGGACGGCGACGTGGTCATCCACCACTGCAACACCGGCGCACTGGCCACGGTGGATTGGGGCACGGCCTTAGGGGTCATCCGCATGGCCCACGAGCAGGGCAAGCGCATCCACGTGTTGGTGGATGAAACCCGCCCCCGGCTCCAGGGGGCCCGGCTCACCGCTTGGGAACTGGAACAGTACGGCATCCCCTACGACATCATCACCGACAACGCCGCGGGCTACTTCCTCAGCCGCGGCGAAGTTCAAAAAGTCTTTGTGGGTGCCGACCGGGTGGCCGCCAACGGCGATGTGGCCAACAAAATTGGTACCTATATGCTGGCCCTGGCCGCGTACGACAACGGCGTCCCCTTCTACCCCGTGGTACCCACCTCAACCATCGACCTCTCCCTGCCGGACGGCCAGGCTATTCCCATCGAGGAACGGGACCCCGCGGAAGTGCTGGATATTTGGTATCGAGGGCGTCCGGCCACCCCGGCCCACGCCTCGGCCCGCAACCCCGCCTTCGACGTCACCCCCCATCGCCTGGTCACGGCCATCGTCACCGAGTACCTGTCTC
>WFUL01000181.1 GCA_015484985.1 Anaerolineales bacterium
CATCCCTCGCATGACGGAGGTACCATGTCCCTTCTGGAAGAACGGGTGCAGACCTGGCGCCGTGAAGAACGAGAAGCCCTGCGCGTACTCCGGGAAGTCCTCATCCAGCTGAAGGCCGACGAACAGGACCGCAAGGCCCTGGACGACTCCCTGGCCCAGCTGGATGACCTTTTCTTGTTGGTCGTTGTGGGAGAGTTCAACGCGGGGAAAAGCGCCCTCATCAACGCGCTCCTGGGAGAAGCCCTGCTCCCCGAAGGCGTCACCCCCACCACGACGCAGGTGCAAATCCTGCGCTATGGGCCGGAACCCCAGGTCCGCCCTCTGGCGCCGGAGCTCATGGAACAACTCCTGCCCGCGGACATCCTCCAGGACCTGAGCATCGTGGACACTCCGGGGACCAACGCAGTCATTCGGGAACACGAAATTCTCACGGCCAACTTCATCCCCCGGGCCGACCTGGTCATCTTCGTCACCTCGGCAGATCGTCCCTTTACCGAAAGTGAACGCATGTTCATGGGCCAAATCAAGGACTGGGGAAAGAAGTTGGTGCTGGTAGTGAACAAAATTGACTTGCTGGAGACCCCCGAAGACCGGGAAACGATACGAAATTTCGTGGCCGAGAACGCGAAGCAGCTCCTGGGACTGGAACCACCCATCTTCCTGGTCAGTGCCAAGCAGGCCTTGCAGGCCAAGGCTGATGGACACGACTTCACCCGTTTGCAGGCCAGTGGCTTTGCAACCTTTGAATCTTACTTGAAGGAGACCCTCGACCAGAAGGAACGTCTACGCCTCAAGTTCCTCAATCCTCTAGGGGTGGGCATGCGGCTGGTGCGGCAGTACAAGGCCCTGCTGCTGGAACGCAAGACCTGGCTGGACCGGGACATGGACACCATTCGCCGTTTGGACGACCTGCTGGAGGTTTACCGGCAGGACATGGAACGGGGCTTCGAGCTCCGCATGATGGAGATGGACCACCTTTTGCTGGAACTGGAGTCCCGCGCCCACGCCTTCTTTGATGAAACCATCCGCCTGGGACGAATTTTCGACCTGGTGAACAAGAAACGGGTGCAAGAGGAATTCAAAACCAAAGTCATTCAAGACATCCCCCAGTTGCTGGAAGAACGGGTGGAAAGCCTGATTGACTGGCTGGTCGAAGCGGAGCTGCGCCAGTGGGAAGCCCTTTTGGACGCGGTGGCCCAACACCGTCCAGGGCCGGAGGACGTGCCCCAGAGCCTGCAGGCGCCCTTCTTTGCCCGCCGGGAAACGCTGGTGGGACAGCTGAAGCGCAAGGCACAGGCCATCCTGGCCTCCTATGACAAAGAACAGGAGGCGCAACGGCTGGCCCAGGGCTTACAACATGCGGTGGCCGCCACCGCAGCCCTTCAGGTCGGCGCGGTGGGTCTGGGCGCGTTGCTCACCGCGGTGGCCACCACCCTGGCCGCGGACGTTACGGGCGTCATCGCGGCCAGTGCGCTGGCCGCCCTGGGCCTCTTCATCATTCCGGCCCGCCGGCGCAGGGCCTCCGCTGAGGTGCGCGAGAAGGTCAAAGCCCTGCGACAGAACCTCTCCCGCACCCTCTACCAGCAATTCCATCATGAAATCCAGCGGAGCATCGAAGCCTTTCAGAACGCCCTTTCCCCCTTCACCCGCTTCGTACGGGCGGAACACCAGCGGGTGATGCAACTCTTAGACCAACTGGAAGACGTGGAGGAAACGTTGAAACGGCTGAAGGCGGAAGTGGAAGCGTTTTAGTTTCCTTGTTCCTCATATTGAAACCGGTCCCACTGCCATAGTGCCAGGGCCAGAATCGGCAGGGCCAGCACATGGCCCACTCGCAAGCCGTTGGCCAGCACCTGGGCATCGCCCCGCAGACCCTCGACGAACACGTACACCCCCGCGCTCCAGGCCAAAAAAGGCCAGAAGACCCAACCCCCCGGCGCCTTACGGGGCCGACTCCTTAACCGATGGGCCACCAGAACCAGGATTCCCAGGGCAAGCACGGCCCAGTACAGCGCGGTCGGATGTCGCTCGGCTCCCAAAAAGGAAACAGCCCAGGGGACCGAGGAGGGCATCCCAAAGAACGACCCACGCGCCGCGTGGTACAGCGCCAGGCCCACCTGGACCACGGCCAGAAACGGGGTGATGGCATCCAGCATATGGGTGAAGGAAAGGCCCTTCCGTTGCGCCCATCCCCCCAGGAACAACACCGCACCCAGGACCCCACCCACGGGGTCCAACAACCCTGGATTAGGCGACAACACGCTCCACGGAGAAGCCCGAAAAGCCCCCGGATACCGCAAGATGTACATCCCCCGCGCGGCGACGACGCCGACCACGAGGGCCCAGAACAGGCCATCGCTCACCACCTGGGTGGAAAGCCCTGCCCGACAGGCCCAGCGTTCGGCCAGGATGAAACCCAGGGCCAAGCTCAAAATCAAGGTCACCTGGGGTACAGGAATCTGCAATGGACCTAAGGAGATGACGGGGAGCATCCTGCCTCCATACGTTCCACACGGGTTCGCAACAAAGCCTCGGCCATCGGACCCCCGATGACCACTTCGCAAATGGTTCCTTGAGCATCGATGAAAAAGGTGGTGGGCAGGGAGGTCACCCGGTAGGTGTCCGAGGCTTCTCCCTTCACATCCAGCCAAACGGGGAAGGTGATGCCCATCTCTTGCAGAAAGCCCCGAACCGTGTCCACTCCGGCCTCGGCCACCGTCACGTTCACACCGACG
Organism: Anaerolineales bacterium; assembly: GCA_015484985.1. Lineage (GTDB taxonomy): Bacteria > Chloroflexota > Anaerolineae > Anaerolineales > DRMV01 > S139-71. The sequence continues at coordinate 2,736 of WFUL01000181.1, forward strand.
ACCACAACCCGGCCCTGGTAGTCCTCATACACCCGCTGAAGCGCGGGCATCTCGAAACGGCAGGGCGGGCACCAGGTGGCCCAGAAGTTGAGAATCACGCCTTTCCCCCGCAGGTCAGCCAGCCGAGCCTCCCCACCATCCAAAGTGGGCAGGGTGATGTCCGGCGCGGGAAAACCGGCCAGCGGTGCAGGAAGGCGACCTCGATAGAGTTGTTCTGCCGGTGTCCGGGTCACCCAGGCCCAGCCCACGGCCGCCGCCAAGGTCAAGACTGCAAGCAGGCGAAAACGCGGGCGTGCATCCGACCAAACCCGTTGTATCATGTGGACCTTCCCTAACCAAAAGCGGTTGACCCAAAAAGCCGGGGAATCACCCGGTTTTGGTGTCTACGCATTATACTTGCCTCAGGCGGCCCTTCCCCCGAGTTTTTGGCCCATTTCCGTCACGGGGACGACGAGCCGCCTTATCCTGGATGCCACGTGGGAGGTGTTCCCATGACCGAATACCGATGGATTCAAACCGAAGTGCACGACCGGGTGGGCCTGGCTCGATTGAACAACCCCAAGGCCCTCAACGCCCTGCACCCCGAACTGATGCAAGAACTGGTGGAAGCCCTGGAGGCCTGGGACCGGGACGAGGCCATTGGCGCCATGGTCATTACGGGGAACGAGAAGGTCTTTGCCGCGGGCGCGGACATCCGCAGCATGGCCCAGGCCAGCGCGGTGGACATGCTCCTCTCCGCGTACATCGACCTCTTCGACCGCATCAGCCGACTGCACAAGCCCGTCATCGCCGCGGTCTCCGGTTGGGCCCTGGGGGGTGGATTCGAACTGGCCATGGCCTGCGACATGATTGTGGCCTCGGAAACCGCGGTCTTCGGCCAGCCCGAAATCAACCTGGGCATCATCCCCGGCGCGGGCGGCACCCAGCGCCTGACCCGCACCGTGGGCAAGTACCTGGCCATGGAAATCATCCTCAACGACCGGCGTCTGACCGCGGAAGAAGCCGCGCGTTTCGGTCTGGTGAACCGGGTGGTGCCGGTGGACCGCTACTTAGAGGAAGCCCTGGAACTGGCCCAGAAGATTGCCCAACTCGCGCCGATCGCCGTACGTCTGGGCAAAGAGGCGGTCCAGTTCGCGCTGGAAAGTTCGCTGGAGAACGGCCTGCGCCACGAACGGCGCCTCTTCTACCTGCTCTTCGCCACCGAAGACCAGAAGGAAGGGATGCAGGCCTTTCTGGAAAAGCGAAAACCCTCATGGCAGGGCCGATGACGCGCTACGCCGGGACAGTGAAAAGAATGGACACGCCCAGGAAGTTTGCCTACATCGTCGGGCTCTTCCTCCTGGTCACCCTTTTGGGAGGGTGCCGGGGGAGGACTCCGTCGGCACCGGGTACTCCCGGCACACCCGTATCGACTCCAGGGGAAGTGTCGGCCACGCCATCTCCAACGCTTTTCCAGAACGGTCCGGTCCCCATCCCGACTCCGGTGCCTGAAGAAACGTCGTGGAAACAAACCCCCTTGATGGTGCGGCGCTTCTATCTGGCCACTCGCCACAATCGTTCGCTCCTCTTCATCGAGGCCATGCTCCCCACACCCTGCCATGAGGCTCGTGCCCAGGTTCAGGCACAGCCCGGACGGATTCAGGTGGACGTTTTTGCCGTGGTTCCCCCTGGACAGGAGGTATGCGTCCAGGTGCTGTCGTACCTCTCGGGTTATGTGGACCTGACTCCCTGGCTCAAAGCCGACCCGGACGCCGAAGTCTGGTTGGGGAATCAGCGGGTGCCCGTACAAGAAGGACTGGCCCCGCCCATCACACCGCCCACCACTCCTCCTGCAACTCTTCCTCAGCCTCCCTCTGGAGGTGGCCCCATGTCTCCTTCCATTCCCACCCCTGGACCGAAGGAATCTTCCTGGCAGCAGGGGCCTTTTTACTTGCAAGAAGCCCGTGTGGAAATCCGCGGAAACGCCTGGCGTCTGGTGGTCTCCGGTTCCTCACCGACGCCGTGCCATCAGGTGCGGCACCGCGTCACCCTGGAAGGAGCACGCCTCCTCGTCGAAATCTTCACCCTGCGGGACCCCGACGTCATGTGCATTCAAATGCTCCAACCTTTTTCGGGGGAAGTGGACCTCACCCCCTGGGCGCGCCAACATCCCGGGGCTGAGGTCTGGGTCAACGGTCAACGGGTGGGCACGCTGGGCCCAGAGGAGGAATGAGCCCATGAACGCTGTCATCCTGGCCGCGGGTATGGGCAGGCGCTTACGGTCCATCACGTATGCCATCCCCAAACCCCTGCTTCCCCTGGCAGGCGGCACCCTACTGGATTACCTTCTGGCCCGGCTGACCCAGGCAGGCATCGGTGCGGTTGCCCTGGTGGTTCGGGAAGCGGCCCGGTGGCGGGAGCACATACCGGATACCGTCACCCTGCTGGAACAGCAGGCCCCCTGGACCCTGGCCCAAGCCCTGTCCACGGCCCGTGAAGTCGCGCCTGTGGATGCGCCCTTGCTCATCCTGCACGGTGACAACCTGGTGGATGCCGACCTCACCCCGCTTCCCCTGGCCATGACCCAGGCTTCTGTGGGCGTGGTGCTCATTGGGGAGGAGGACAAGACCCAGGGCTCCACCGGCCTGTACTGGCTGCCCGCACAGGCCCTGGACCTCATCGCGCGCCATCCTGAGGTGGACGACCTGGCGGACCTCTGGCCTTTGCTGGAGCAGGCCGGATTCCGCCTCATGGCCCTGCCCCTAAAGGGCCGACGCTTCAATGTGAACACTCTGGAAGATTACTTGCAGGCCCACCGGTACGTATTGACCCACTGGCCGTCCTTCGCGCCCCTGGCCGTCTGGCCCGGAACACTGGACCCCGAAACCCGCACATGGGTGGCCGACAACGCGGTCGTTGAGGAGAGTGCTTTGGAAGAAGTCGCCGTGGGGCCAGGGGCCGCGGTGGTCAAGAGCCATTTGAAGCGCTGCATCATCGCGCCGGGCACCCCCGTTTACGGCGCCCAGGCCGAAGACCGGGTGTTCTTTTCGGTGTAACCAACCGACGGCGGTCCGCTGCGGGACCGCCGTCGGTTCATCGTCCGGATGAGAAAGGACTCCCTCACGGGAACCGTTCGAAGCGTTTGACCACCTCCGCGGGCACGGGGACCACGGCCTGGTCGCCGTCCTGCCATTCCGCGGGGGGCTTGATGGCCGCCTTGCGCCGGCTCGCGCCCGGCAGGATGTACAGCGGCGTACCCACCCTGGCCGCGCTTTTGTCCACCCAGGCCAGGCCCACCAGGTAGCCATCGCCGCCCAGCACGCAACTGGTCACCCGGCCGATGACCTTGCCCCGCCGGTCCAGGACCGGGTCGCCCAGGTGCGCCACGGGCACGGGCTTTTCCTTCACCTTGAAGCGCACCACCTCCCGCTTGCGACGGGCCTCCTGCTCCAGGTACGCGTCCCGGCCGATGAACCAGGGCTTGTAGCTCTTGACGAAGTGGGTCAGGCCCGCGTCGCCCACGGTGAGGCCCAGCGGCCCGGCCAGTTCGTGGCCGTAGAGGGGCAGCCCGGCCTCGGTGCGCAGGGAATCCCGCGCCTCCAGCCCGCAGGGTTTCACGGCCATCTCCCGGCCCACTTCCAGCACCGCGTTGAAGAACATGGGCGCGTGCATGGGGTGGATGAAGACCTCATACCCCGTTTTGTGCCCGGTGTAGCCCGTGCGGGCCACGTACACATCGAAGAGTTGAATATCGAAACCGCCCAGGAAGACCTCGGTAATGTCGCCCCGGCCCAGCCGATTGAGCCGCACCCGGCCCGAGGGGTCGGTGCCCAGGGCCAGGAGCACGTCCAGCGCCCTAGGGCCCTGCACCGCGAGGAGCGTCCGTCGGTCCAGGTCGGCCTCGGGGGCCTTGAGGTCCCGGAGGGTCACCCGATAGCGGCCGAAGGCTTTGACCCAGGGGCGTTGCCGGTCCACCTTTACCCGGCCTTCCTTCACCGCGTGCAACCAGGCCCACACCTTTTCCGCGTTCGCCGCGTTGACCACCAGGAAGAACTTCTCCGGCCCAATGCGATAGGCAATCACATCGTCAATCACCCGGCCTTCGGGGTCCAGGATGTGGCCGTAGGCGGATTCGCCCAGAATGAGCTGGAGACTGCCCGAAGGCAGGGGCCGGGTATGGGTCCGCATCTTGCCGATGTCGTTGGCAATGACGCTATCCAGGAACGCGGCCGCGTCAGGACCGGAAATCTCAAAGATGCCCATGTGCCCCAGGTCGAAGATGCCCGCAGCCTCTCGCACGGCCTGGTGCTCTTCTTTGGCCGAGGTGTAGCGCAGGGGCATCTCCCAGCCCGCGAAGGGACCGAACTTCGCGCCCAGGCGCTTGTGCACGTCGTAAAGCGGTGTGCGCCGCAGGGTTTCCGGTTCCTTTTCTTCCCAGGTGAAATCGGGCAGGGGCTCGCCCGCGGGCAGGTCCACGTTGTGGATGCCCAAGAAATAGGGCTTGTGCGCGGCAATGGGTTCGCCTTCGGCCTGGATCACCGGTTCGGCCTCGGGGTCTTCCTTCACCCACACAGGGCCGGGAATCTTGCGGCGGATGTCCGGGTCGTCAAAACGGATGTAGCCATCGGAGAGGCTCTGCCAGAAGTGCTGTAGGGCCACGGCCTGCTCGGTCGCCACGGTCACGTGGAAGCGGTGGGGTTCCACACAGGTGACCACCACGTCCAGCCAGCCCGCATCGGGGTGCCAGGCCCGGGAAGGCGCGCTTTCGCCCGGCGCCAGGGCTTCCACATCCGCGGTGAGCACATGTTGCAGGAAGGCCCGCACCCGCGGACCGCCCACCACGAGCACGGTATATTCCCGGGTGCTCTTAGGCTTGTCGTCGGGGTAGAAGAAGTGGGGATAGCCAATGCCCTTGGGTTCGAAATCGATACCCGCCTTTTCCGCCAGTTCCCGCACCCGAACCTGGGCCTGTTTGAGGACCTCGTAATCCACCTTGGCCCGGGTCTTGCCGTCCACAGTGTAGGGTTCGATGGCCCACAGTACATCCGCGATGATGTCCGCGAGTTCGCGGGTCTCTTCTTCCCGGAAGCCTCGCTGGGTAATCCAGGGCGTGCCCATGCGGATGCCCGAAGGGTTGCGCGCGCTCTTGTCTCCGGGGATGGTGTTGCGGTTCACCACGATGCCAGCCACGTCCAGAATACGGGCCGCGAGGTCGCCGTTGAGCCGGGTGCCGTCCTTCCCTACCACGGATTTGCAATCCAGGTTCATCAGGTGGGTATCCGTGCCGCCATAGGGGATGCGGAAACCCCGCTCCCGAAGCCGCTCGGTGAGGACCTTGCAGTTCTTCACAATCTGGGCCTGGAGTTCCTTGAATTGGGGCGTTTTGGCCATCTTGAAGGCCACGGCCATGGCCGCGATGTTGTTCAGATGCGGCCCGCCCTGTTCCCCGGGGAACACCGCGCGGTCAATCTTGCGCGCGATGGCCGGGTCCGTGGTGAGGATGACCGCGCCCCGGGGCCCCATGAGGGTCTTGTGGGTGGTGAAGGTGACCACGTGGGCCCACTCGATGGGGTTGGGGTACACGCCCGCGACCACCAGGCCCGCGACGTGGGCGATGTCGGCCAGGAGGTATGCACCCACTTCCCGCGCGATGCGCCCCAGCCACTGCCAGTTCACGGCCCAGGGGTACGAGGAATACCCCGCGATGATGAGCCTGGGCCGGTGTTCCTTGGCCAGGGCCTCGATTTGGTTGTAGTCGATTTGTTCGGTCTTAGGGTCCACGGTGTAGTGGACCACGTTGTACCACTTGCCGGAGCGGCTGGCTCTGGAGCCGTGGGTCAGGTGGCCGCCGTGGATGAGGTCCAGGCTGAGAATGGTATCGCCGATGTTGAGCAGCGCGTGGAACACCGCGGCGTTGGCCGGCGAACCGGAAAGGGGCTGCACGTTGACGAAGATGTCTTCGGGGTCCAGGTTGGACGTGGCGAAGAGTTCCGCGCAGCGCCGGCGGGCCAGGGCTTCAATCATGTCCGCGTATTCCACGCCCTTGTAGTAGCGGGGGTCGGAAAAGCGCCGGTATTCGGCCAGGAAGGTGGCCGCGTCCAGGATTTCCTCCTCGGTCCAGAGCCGGGTGTGCTCCGGAGGGTAGCCCTCGGCGTACAGGTTGTTGAACTTGGTCGCCAGGGCATCCAGGACGGCTTTGGGGGCGTAACTCTCGCTGGGGATGAGGATGAGTTTCCGGTACTGCCGTTCAGCCTCTACCGCAGCCAGCTGGGTGACCGCGGGGTCGAGCTCCGCCAGGGAACCGCGCACCAGGTAGTCTTCCATGGGTGGGCCTCCTCATCGATTAGGCTCGAAGGCACGCATTTGTGTTCACCATTGTACCACCTGGCGTCCACGTCCCGAGACCCTTGTCGCATTGGCGATAACCCGCCAGAAAAGGCGATTCACCTATCCAAAGCGATCCCGTTTTCCCCGTAGGCTTGCCTGATGGGAAACGGGGCATTTGGTGCCAGGTACAGAGTCATGATGTGCACGGATTGACCCTGATTGGCTTCTGGCATCCTTCCCAGACCTCGCCGTTATGACTACTAATCGTCTGGCCGGGTCCGGAAGAAGCACTCACCTGGAATCCCACGCGTACGCGCCTTGAAGAGGCCTTTCGGGATTGGAAATCTCTGTTCTATTGTGGAAACCAACATGAGTCAGTGCCATCTTTGGATGTATCGAACCATAGACCTGGTAGTTCTGGCTTATGCGGTGGGGGTTGGTAGCCAGGGGGTTTTTTTTAGTCTGAATTGAAATAGTGAAATAGAAAGAAGGTGTGCCCAAGGACAGGGCTTCCTGGCAACGCCTATCTCGACCGGAAAAGCGCCATGGTTTGTCTACTGCGGCCTCTTTCACCTTGAGGCCGTCTCGCACCTCGGTTACAACGCGCTTAGCAACAACGCCTCGCCCAATGGGGG